>QIHU01000694.1 GCA_003231035.1 Acidobacteriota bacterium | reverse complement strand
GGGAGTTGTTCGAGGGCCTCGATGAGGTGTTCGCGGGTGAGGTTGTGGCCGGCTCGGCGGAGGGCTTCGAGGAGGAGTTCGGTGGTGGCGAGAGCGGCGTACTGGAGGGGGCGATGTTCTCGGGTGAGGTCGTACTGGTCGGCCAGGGCTTGCCAGCTCGCAACACCCTTCGGTTGGTGATCCAGGCTAGGCAGGGTGGGTAGGGCGACGAGGAGGGAGCCGCGAAAGCCGCTGCTGGCCAGCCCCGGCATGGCGGCCGCGTCGTCGCCGGCTAGCCAGATCTCGCCGTGCCAGTCACTTCGGGCGGCGTGTTTCACGACCTCGCTGGCGAAGGGTGGGGCGCCCACGACCAGCAGGCGACCGGTGTCGGGTGCCCACGGCAGTTCCGGGGTAGGTTCGGCCAGTTCGAGCAGTTCCGCTTGGAGGCCGCTGCGCCTCGCTTGGTCGACGACGGCGCGCAGTCGCGCCCCAGCCTCTTGCCCCTTCGGGTAGACGATCACCGTCCTCGGCTCTGGGTTGCGGGCTGCTAGTTCGACCAGGACGCGGCTCTGCTCTAAGGAGCCGCCGTAGAGGTAGAAGAGGTAGCGGTTCGAGGCGGCGTTCTTCACGGGTCGTGTGGCGAAGGGGGTTAGCACGGGGATCTCGTGGCTCTCGGCGAAATAGGCCACGCGTGCCGCCTCTTCGCCGAACGACGGGGCTAGCAGTGCGAAGGCCGGCTCTTCGGCCAGCCGCCGTTCCAGCAACTCGATTCGGCTGGTGGAGCCTTCGGAATAGGTGATTGTGGAGAGTTCCAGTTGGCGTCCGTAGAGGCCGCCCTCCGCGTTGACTTGGGCCAGCCGCGCTTCGAGGAGCTGGCGGATCGCCTCGCCCTCTGGGCCCTCCGGCACCAGCGTCGCTAGCCGGATTCGGTTCTCGGTCAAGCCGGGGTCGAGGTGATAGCCGAGTTGCTGGATGTAAGCCAGCAGGTCTTGGCCATCGGCGTGGCTCAGCCGGTACCTGGGCATGACCGAGTGGAGCGTTTCGCCGCCGGAATCGACTCCTAGGGTGACGGCGCGAATGAAGGAACGCTCGGTGTAGGCCGGCCGACGGCGACCGTCAGTACGCTCGAAAGGTCGAGTCATCTGGCGCCACACCAAGGACGCCGGCACCACGCCCCCTTCGGGCCGGCCTTTGCCATCACGGCCGTGGCAACTGGCGCAGGGTATGGCGGTGGCGGGTATTTCGACCTGTTGCTCTTCGAGTACGGCGACTATCGGCTCGGCGCTCGGGCTCTCGCCGCGCAGGTAGATGTCTCGCCCTCGGGCGGCGCTGGCATCCAAGTTCCCCGGAGCCACCCCCTCGGCCCGGTTGCCCAATCCGCAGGCCGGCAGAACCAGAACCGCCGCCAAGACCAAGCTCACCGCAGAGGGGTTCATCGACTCGACGCGCGACCCCCGCTCGCCTGTTCTCCCCGGTCGTTCACCACGCTGAGCACCGTCTCGATCAGCGTCTCGGCCGAGCCGACGCCGAGGGCCTTTTTCCACAGGCCGGTGCGCTCGTTGCCGATGGTGAAGACGTTCTTGTGACTCTCCTTGGCGTCGACGAAGTAGCCGAGCCTGGAGAGAGCGAAGTCGACATTCTCCTTGGAGCCGGTCAAGAAGTACCAGCCCTTCCGAGCCTCGTAGCCTTCGCTCAGGGTGCGCAGCCGCGCCGGGGTGTCGTGTTCCGGGTCGACGGTGATCGAAAGCAGGTGGACCTCGCTGCCCAGTCGATTGCCGAGCGCCGCCTGGATCTGGGCCATCTTGTGGTTGATCGTCGGGCAGGCCTCTTTGCAGGTGCCGAAGAAACTGTTGACCACCACCGTCTTGCCCTGGACCAGATCCGAGAAAAGGCGCATCGGCTCGCCGTACTGGTTCATTAGACGCACGTCGGTCAGGTAGTCCTGGAGAGCCGGCTTCTCGTTAGGCTGAGCGGCGGGCGAGGCCGCGAGGCGAATCGTCCCCTGGGGTTGAGGCCGCGGGCGCCGCGCCGGACTTGAGAAGCGCACTTGCCGGGTTGTCGAGGCCAGTTCTTCGAGCTCCTGAGCCAGGACCGCGGGCGCGGCCAGGCCGTAGGCGCGGCGCCAGTTCTGGGTGGCTGGGTTGCCGAGCAGGATCACCGGCGCGTGCTCTTCGATCACCGGGGTGAAGACACCGAGCCGCTTGAGCAGGGTGTCGATCTCTTTCTTCTCACCGGTGAGGAGGGTCCAGCGATGGTCGGCGCCGAAGCGGGCGCTCCACGCCTTGAGCCGCTCGGGGGTGTCGTAGGTCGGATCGACGCTAATCGAAACCAGCCGGCCGCCTTCGGGCATCCTGCCCTGGAGTTCACCGAAGATCGCACCCATCGGCGAGCAGATCGTCGCACAGCGGGTGAAGATGAAGTTGATGGCGACCAGGTGATCGTCGATCACGTCGCTCCTCAACCGTACCGACTCGCCTTCTTGGTTGAGCAGGCGAACGTCGGGCAAGGTTCCGAGGTCGAAAGTCTCCGCCGTGGGTTCGTCAGCGGCTAGGGGTTGGGGTAGCCACGACAGTGAGCACAACACCCAGCACAACACCGCTACGCGGAACCACCACTGGCACGGGCCACTCGCCGAACTCAGCAGGCTCCGGTGATCTCTGTTCTTCATCGCTCGGTTCCTCGTTCCGATGTTGCCCCGTGGAGCGGTTCTGTATCAGTCCCTTGCGGTGAGCCGCTCACCCGAAACGACCAGCCGCCGCCCCGATGGAGGGCCAACGGGGCGCTGGCGCTGGCCACGGTGACCAGGTAGGTGCCGGCGCTGGGCGGGGTGATGGTGACCGCGTAGCCGCCCCCTCCGGCGGACGCGGTGGCGGGCGCGGCGAGCCGGGTGTGCCAGCTGCCGGGGGTGCGCATGACCATTACCCGCACGTCAGTGAGGTCGCGAATCGGTTGGCCGGTGGCTTCGTCGATGAGCTCGAAGGTAAGCCGCTCGCCGCGGCCGGCGGTCAGCTCTTGAGGGGGTGCGGAAAAGCGAACCCGCACCGACCTCTGCCGCCGGTCGCCAGGCCGCGCCTCGACCTGAAGGGGGAAACAGTGGGTCATCAACGGGCTCTGGACGAAGAGGGCGAGATCGTACTGGCCCGCTTGGCGCAGTCGCACGGTGGTGGTGTATTCGCCAGGTCGAGTCTCGCGCAGGCTGCGGTCGACCACCAGCACCGCCCGAGGCTCGCGGCCATAGTTGCTGAAGCTGCCCATCGGAGCCGCCATCCCTTCCTTGTAGAAGTAAACGGCCCGGTCAGCGGGATGGGCCACCAGCATCGCCGTCTCGCCCGGGGTCCGCACCAGGTTATCCGCCAGGGCGGTGCCGCTGCCGGCCGAGAAGGGCTGCTGGCCGCCGGGGAAATCGATCACCGGCAGGGGCGCGCCTTCGCGACCGATCATTGCCAGCGGCACCATCAGGAGGGTCGCGTGGTCGCGGTGGCGCAGGTAAGCCAGCTCGCGCGAGAAGGTCACTTGGTCGGGGCCACCCGGCAGATCGGCGGTCTGGACGATCCGGTTGCTCGCCGCGTCCAGCACGTGGGCCAAGTCGGCCTTGGGATTGAGCGCGAAACCGTAGCGACCACCGGGTGCGAAGCGCAATTGCCCGATCGGCTTCGAGGGTCGCCACCGGCGTGGTCGAATCCCGGCGCAGCACGACGATTCGACCGTCGCCACGGTGGCTCACGTAGGCGGCGCCGGCCAGCGCCGAATAGGAGACCGAGATCGGCTGGTCCCCGGTTTCGAGGTGACGCAGGAGTCTGAGATCGACCGCGTCGATGACCGAGACGCTGTCGCTGCCGGCGTTGGTCACGAAGGCGGTCTCGCCGTCCTCGCTGAAGGCGAGCTCATGCGGGCCGGCGCCGACCGCCACCCGGCCCACCAGCTGGCCGGAGCGCAAGTCGACCATCGCCACCTCGGCTTCGCCGTCGAGCGTCACCCAAGCGATCCGGCCTCCTGGGTGTAGCCGCACCCGGCTCGGCCGCCGGCCCAGGGCGAGCCGCGAGACCACCACCCAGCGGTGGGTGTCGACCAAGACCACTTCGTCACGCTCCGGCAGGCTGACCAAGAGGCGATCGCCAGCGGCCGAGAGGGCCCAATCCTCGCCCCGCCCGCCCAGCGGCACCAGGGCGAGCAACTTGCTGCCACCAAAACCGAACAGCGGATCGACCACCGAGAGGGTGCCGTCGTCATTGAGCGTCACCACGTAGTAGACGTTGAGATCCAGTTCGGCTCGCGAGAAGAGGCTGCCGCCCACGAACAGTTCGACCCGTTCCCGGCAGCCCTCGGCGCTGGTCTGCCCGGTGCTCTTGCTCGTCGCCATCCAGGCGGCGGGGTAGGCCCCGGCGTAGGGCTCGCC
>QIHU01000528.1 GCA_003231035.1 Acidobacteriota bacterium | reverse complement strand
GACGGCCGATCTCGTCTCTGCACACAGGCGCAGGCGGCACAGCTCGACTTCCTCGCTGGAGGCTGGGAGGGCACCGAAAGGCGAGAATCAAAACAGTGGGGCACACCGGTGGACACCTCGTCGCAGCACTCGGTGCGAATGCATGTTCTGCCCATCTTGGAGGGTTGCGCGAGCTTGGAGTTTGCCGAGGTCTCCGGTCCCGATCCCTACGAGCGGTTCGCCGTTCGAGCTTGGTCTCCCCAGCAAGAGCGCTGGATCCAGTACGAGATGAACACTGGAGACTCCGCCTTCATTCAAAGCTCCGGGGTCGCCAGCGAAAAGGGGATCGAGTTCCATTCAACCGAGGGACGTGAGGGACCCGGAGGGCTGGCCTGGCAGCTATCCGACGACGGTACGCTCACCCGAGAAGAGACCTTGAACGTCGGCAACGGCGCCGTGGCTACCCGCTCGAGTTGGCGCCTGAAGGCAACGGCTCACGGAGTCCACCCGCCCCCCTGAGCCCCCCCGCCCGTTGGCTACCAGCCAAGCAGGCTCAGAAGGAGCGCGCGAACCCAAGGTGAGCGGACCACGGGGAGAGGTCGATGGACGAAGTACCGGCGTCGATCTCGTCGAGGTCCGCGCCGAGGTCCAACCAGCGCAGGGCGGCGTGGAAGGCCCAGCCACTCGTACCCACTGGGGCGTCGAGCCCCAAGCGAGCGCCGAGACCGAAATCTTCGGACACCGAGGTCGAGAGCCCGCCAGCGGAGAGGTCGCCGAAGGTTGTCCAAGCCACTTCCGGGCCGATAAAGAGATCGAGTCGACCCTGGGGAGTTAGATGGAGGTTCCAACTCGCGCTCACCGTCGTCATCCGTAGATCGTCCGATGCGGCGAATGAAGCCGCGCCCGGTACCGAGGCGGTGAAGCGCAGGTCGAGGGTCGGCTGGCTCGTCGAGAGGCCGAAGGCCAGCCCCGAACGCTCGCCGAAGCGCCGCTCGACTTCCAGTCCGAACCCCAACGAACTCTCAACATCGACCAGAATGTCGCCAAACTCATTGGCCACGTCCAGGGAGCCTGTCGGCGACACCCAGGCTAGCCAGCCGCGCCAGGTCCAGTCGTCGGCCCTCGCCGCCGGGGGCAGCAGTGCCAAAGCGGTCAGAATAAAAGTCAGCAGGATCGATTTCACTTTCATCACCTTCTCCTCAAGTAGGTTGTCTTGCCGCGAGGCGACGCCTCTCGGTCCGGCGATCAGTGTCCGCGAGACCCGGCGACAGTGGCCTTCGGAAAGGATGCGGAATAGGTTCGGGAAAGTTCGGGGAGCCATTCGTGGGCCGTCAACGGCTCTCTGGTAGGAGCGAAGGCGCCGTTATACTGGTTCTCCATGGCTGACCCGCATGACCTCGACTCCACCGCCAGACCGCCGTTTCGGCTCGGCCCCTGGAGGATCGACCCCAGCGCGGGGACGCTGCGCGGAAAGGATGGCCAGGCTGGCGGGGGCGAGCGGCTGGAGCGGCTGGAGCCGAAGACCTTCGAAGTGCTCTTAGCGTTGACCGATTCCCCGGGTCTGCTGGTTGCGCGCTCGACCATCTTGGAGCGCGCTTGGGGCGACACCATCATCGAAGAAGGGGCCGTGTCGCGCGCCGTCGCCGAGATCCGCAAGGCACTGGGCGACGACGCCCGCGCGCCGCGTTACATCGAGACCCTCCCCAAACGCGGCTACCGGCTCATCGCCAGGGTGGAGCCCATCGTCGAGTCGGTGGTCGAAGCCAGTGGTGAACCCAGCGTCCAAGCAAGTTCCCGGCGGCCCCGGCGGATGCCGCCTCGCTCGATCTGGACCTTCGGCGCGGCGCTCCTAGCTCTAGCCGCGATCGGCTGGTTCGTCTGGCGTCAGGCCGGCGCTGGGCCTAGCGAGACTTTTCAGCCGGCTGCGCTGCCGACCCCCGAAGCCTACGCCGCTTATCTTCGCGGGATGGACCTGGTCACCTCCAATCTGGTGGCGGCACTGGCCAACTTCGAGGCATCGAGCGAGCGCGACGCCACCTTCGCTCTCGCCTGGGCCGAGCAGTCGCTCGTCCAGAGCAGCCTCTACGAGAGCGGAATCGACCGCACCGAGGAGCGCTGCGCCAAGTCGGCGCGCACCGTTGAGACGGCCGGCGCGCTTCTCGCGCGCCATCCCCACGTCCGCATCGCGGCCGGCTATTATTCGCAGCGCTGCCGCCGCGACTACGCGAGCGCCCTCGCCGAGTTCGAAAAAGCGGCGGAGCTCGAGCCCGGTAACCCCAGCGCGATCCGGGGTCTGGCCTATGTCTATCGTCTCCAGGGCGAGTTCGAGCAGGCCCTGTTGCTTTTCGAGGAGGCGGCGCGCCTCGAACCGGAGCGAGCCATACGGCACTACGACCTGGCGCAAACCTTGACCACCCTGGAGCGTTACGACGAAGCCGAAAGGGCGCTCGACAGGGCGCTGGAAATCGAGCCCGGTTTTGCCAGGGCGATGGGAGATAGGGCCTTCCTCTCCTTCCTGGCGCGGGGTGACCTCAGCGAAGCGCGTCGCCGAGCCGAGCGCATCCCCGCCTCCCGGTTTCTCGCCGGCCATCTCGCCTATCTCGCCCGCGACGCCGAGGCGGCGCTCCGGATCTTCGCCAGCCTCGACCGGGAGATCGCGCGCAACCAAACCTTCGTCCAGTCGCGCGCGCTCTGGCTGGGCTTCACTCTACGCCTGGCGGACCGTGAAGAAGAGGCACGCGCGGCCTTCTCCGAGGCTCGCGCCAGGCTCGAAGCGGAAGCGACCGAACACCCCGAAGACCGCCGCATTCCCGGCGAACTGGGCCTAGCCTACGCCTCGCTCGGAGACCGCGAGCGCGCGCTAGCCGCCGGCCGCCGGGCCATTGAGCTGCTCCCGGCGGCGAGAGACGCCGTCGAGGGCCCCGCCTACCTCGTCGACATGGCGCGAATCCACGCCCTGCTGGGGGAGGTCGAGCCCGCCCTCGACCTCCTCGAAGAACTCCTTGCCATGGCCGCGGGGCAATGGATCTCGGTGGCCCGCATCGAGGCCGACCCCCGTTTCGACACCTTGCGTCACCACCCGCGCTACCGCAAGCTGGTGGCCTCCAGGTAACGCCGTGCCCCACCACCCGGCACCTGTCAGAATGAAATGGTGTACGGCACTGAGCGAGAACCTTCAACCTTGAAAGCTAGAACAACCAGACGGCGCTGGCCGCGTTCGCGCGCTGCCCGAGAGGGTGTCCACGTGGTCTTCTACGACGGCGTCTGCGGCCTGTGCAATCGCTCGGTGCGGTTCGTCTCTAGGATTGATCGCGAGAGCCTCTTCCATTACAGCCAGTTGCAAGGGAAGCTCGCTGAAGAGTTAGAGCTGAACCCTCAATCACCCAGTGTGGTGTTGATCGAAGAGATGGGCGGCGATCATGAGCGCCTGACTACCGGATCGACGGCGGCGCTACGGATCCTCAATGTGATCGGCGGCGGGTGGCGGCTGGTCTCCTGGTTGCGCATCGTACCGCGCCCCATTCGTGACGGGATCTACGGCTGGATCGCCGCCCGTCGCTACCGCTGGTTCGGCAAGTTCGACAGCTGCCAGCTACCGTCGCCCGAACTGCGCGAAAGGTTCCTCGATTGAGGGCCAACCATGGGCTGCTAGTCTCATTCCCATGGAACAGGACAAACAACGCCAAAAGACCATCGAAGAGCTGATCCACAGCGACAGCAGCCCGGTCGGCATCGACGCCAAGAAGACCCACGTCCTCAT
>QIHU01000111.1 GCA_003231035.1 Acidobacteriota bacterium | reverse complement strand
CGCCGACCCACTCGCCGCCAGTCCATCCGTCTAGGCAGCTACCACTTGGACCAAGACCTCATCCGAATTCACCGCGTCCTCGACCACGAGCAAGTCCCCAACCACGTCGTCCAAGCCGTCCTCCACCACGAGATGGTCCACGCCACCCTCCCCCCTCAACTCAGCCAAGGCAAGCGCCGCTTCCACACCCCAGAATTCCGCCGCCGCGAGCGACGCTTCGAGCAACAAGAAGAGGCCGACCGGTGGATCAACACCCACATGGACTGGCTCCTTAGAAACCGGTACTCGCCCCCCCGTCGCTAATCCTTTCCCCGAGACGCGAAGCGGCGAGCCAACGGCCACCCTTTTATTTATGGGGACCTTTCGCGAAGGTCCCCTCAGACGAAAAAATGTCATTTTTCGTCTTTCACCCCACCCCCTACCCCCCACCCTTTTATTCTTGGGGACCTTTCGCGAAGGTCCCCTCAGACGAAAAAATGTCATTTTTCGTCTTTCACCCCTAACGAGTCCGGCCTCGTCGGCCGGGTTCGCCTAAGGGCTCACGCGCTCCGTTCAGTACCCGTGTACTTCCCCGAGACACGAAGCGGCGAGCCAACGGCCACCCATCCAGGACAGCTGCACCGAGAGTCGAGCAAAGCGAGACGCGAGGCGGCAAACACCCACACACACCACACACAAGGCTTAGAAGTTCCCGCGAAGCGACCTAAGCCCGCGTGCACCAGCCAGTGGAGGGCACGGATCGGCTCGCGCAGGAGGAGCGGGCGTGATTGTCTGAGGAGCAGCAGCGACGAGTTGCGCGCCCGCCCGGAGCGAGCCGACAAAGGAGTGCACCTCGGAAAACCGCGGGCGCCCGGGCGCATCGCGGGAACTTCTAAGCCCTACGGAAAAATCCCAAGCTCTTGATAACAAACCGCCACCTTCTCAATCGCATCCACAAAAGCCGCCGTCCGCAAATCCGCCCCCTTCCCCAACCGCTTACGAATCTCCCAAATCTGATGGTAAGCCAACACCATCGTCTCTTCGAGACCCGAGTTGACCAAGTCCTCCTCACTCGCTCCACGCGACAAGGCTTCTCGTTCTTCTTCAGGGAACTGGCGCTGGGTGACGTTCTCGATCGCGCTGACAATGCGACGATAGGCACCTTCCTCGAAGCGCTTCTGCATGCGCCCGAAACGGACGTGCGAGAGATTCTTGACCCATTCGAAGTAGGAGACCGTCACCCCGCCAGCGTTGAGATACGCGTCGGGCAAAATCAGCACGCCGCGCTTCGTCAACTCGTCGCTAGCTCTGGCCGCGATCGGTCCGTTGGCCGCTTCGGCGATGATCTTCGCCTTGATGTTGGCGACATTGTCGTCCGTAATCACGTTCTCTAGGGCGGCGGGAATCAGAATGTCGCAGTCCAGCTCCAACGCCGCCATGTTGGTGGCGAGAACCTCGGCACCGGGATAGCCGAGGATCGACCCGGCCTCCACGCGATGCTCGTGAACCGCCTGCACCGGCAACCCCTTGGGGTTGAAGATCGCGCCATCCCACTCGGCGATGGCAATGATGAGCGCCCCGGCCTCTTCAAGGAACCTGGCGGCGTAAAAGCCGACGTTGCCAAAGCCCTGAATCACCACTCGCTTGCCTTCGACACCGGTCGACAGGCCAAGTTTGTCCATGTCCTCTTGGATCGAGCACGCTTCCCGAATCCCAAAATAGACGCCTCTGCCGGTCGCTTCCGTGCGACCCCGAATTCCGCCTTGGGAAACCGGTTTGCCGGTGACGCAACCCAGACTGTCGATATTGCCTCCCGAAATCGCCTGATAAGTATCCGCGATCCAGGCCATCTCGCGAGCTCCAGTACCAAAATCGGGCGCTGGAACGTCGACCCCTGGGCCAATGAAATTCTTCTTGGCGAGCTCGAACGTGTAACGCCGAGTGATGCTCTCGAGCTCTCGATCCGAGTACTCGTGCCGATCGATCTTGATACCGCCCTTGGCACCGCCGAACGGCACCTCGACGATCGCGCACTTGTAGGTCATCAGCGATGCCAGCGCTATCACTTCATCCTCGTTGACCGACTTGCTGTAGCGAATACCGCCCTTGGTCGGCAGCTTGTGCTGGCTGTGCTCGCAGCGCCAAGCATGGATCACCTCGATCGACTTATCATCCCTCTTGATCGGGAAGCTCATCCGGTAGATGCTGTTGCAGCCCCTGATCTGACTCAGCAGAGTGCGGTCGAGGTTGGTGAACGCAGCCGCCTTGTCGAAGTTACGGTTGACTTGTTCGGAAAAGCTGATCGAGGAGCTCATGATCCCTCCACAAGGCGTGACGATCTAACGATCACTGCTAGGCGATTGATGATGACCGGCTGAGTGCTCGCCAGTGTAAGCACTTCCCCCGCGCTCACGCAAGAGGCAATTCTCGCTCCCTCCGCCTTGGCCCGCCGCACCGAGATCGATAGACTCTCCGCCTCATCGCATAGCTCCGGGGTATCGACGATTTCCTGGACCCTCAAAACGAGAAAACTTCGCTCAGCCGAGGACACTCATGCAGAACTCAGGCCCCTTCATTAGCTGCCACTCGCTCGACCAGGTCGGGATTGACACCACCGCCACCGTCTACTGGAACCTGCCACCGGCCCAGCTCTACGAACACGCGCTGCGTCGGCAAGAAGGTTGGGTCAGTGCCGAGGGTCCTCTGCTGGCTCATACCGGCTCCCATACCGGCCGCTCCCCCAACGACAAGTTCACCGTCCGCGAGACCCAGACCGGGGACGACATCTGGTGGGGCAGTGTCAACCGCCCGATCGAGCGCCAGCACTTCGAGAGGCTGCGGGCCAAGGCGATGAGCTACCTGAGCGAGCGCGATCTGTACGTCTTCGACGGCTACGCCGGCGCCGATCCGCGCTACCGCCTAGCGGTGCGCATCGTCACCGAAAAAGCCTGGCACAACTTGTTTGCCCACAACATGTTCATCGTCGAGCCGGACGGCGAAGCCCTGCGGAACTTCGCGCCCGGTTTCACCGTGATCGACCTTCCAGGCTGTCTCGCCGATCCCGAAACCGACGGCACCACCAGCTCGACGTTCATCGTGGTCGATATCGAACAGCGTTTGGTCCTCATCGGCGGCACTCTCTACGCCGGAGAGATCAAGAAGAGCATCTTCTCGGTGATGAACTACATGCTGCCCAAGGAGGGCGTGCTGAGCATGCACTGTAGCGCCAACTACGGCCGCGACCGCGACGACGCGGCCCTCTTTTTCGGCCTTTCGGGCACCGGCAAGACCACCTTGAGCGCCACTCCCGAGCGCACCTTGATCGGCGATGACGAGCACGGGTGGAGCGACGACGGCGCCTTCAACATCGAGGGTGGCTGCTACGCCAAGGTTATCCGGCTGAGCGAAGCCGGGGAACCCGACATCCATGCCACCACCCGCCGTTTCGGTACGGTGCTCGAAAATGTCGCCTTCGATCCCGAGACTCGACAACTCGACCTCAACGATGACGCGCTCACCGAAAACACCCGCTCCAGCTACCCGATCAGCCATCTCAACAACGTCGACGAAGAGGGCCAGATGGGGCACCCGAAGAATGTGATTTTCTTGACCTGCGACTCCTTCGGAGTCTTGCCGCCGATCAGCCGATTGAGCGAAGAGCAGGCGATGTACCAGTTCCTTTCGGGCTACACCGCCAAGGTGGCGGGTACCGAGCGCGGGGTCACCGAGCCGACCGCGGTCTTCAGCGCCTGCTTCGGCGCCCCGT
>QIHU01000409.1 GCA_003231035.1 Acidobacteriota bacterium | reverse complement strand
CGATGTCCTGACCATCGACCTGCCGGGGCTCGGCGACAGCGGCCCCGCGGCTGGCTTCTTCGATCGAGACATTGACGATGCTCTGGCCTACTTGCGCCAACGCACCGGCGAGCTGCCGCTGCACTTGTGGGGCATCAGCGCCGGGGGCTACTGGGCCCACCCGGTCCTCTCGCGCGCCAATGGCATTGGCGGCGCCATGTTTGAAGACGTCTCCTGCCATCTGTTCGAATGGTCGCTCAGGATGCTGCCCTGGGGCCGGCCGTTCTTCGCTTTCTTCAAGTACTGCCTGCCGGCCTGGTACCGCTTCCTCGACCTGCGCGCCCACGCCCCCGCGCTACAGGTCGCCGCCGTTTCCTACGTCAGCGGACAACTCGACCCCGGGGTTCTGCCCGAAGAAACCCGGCACCTCGCCGAACTGGCCAACGCCAGCTGCCTGATCGTCGACGACGCCGACCACCTCGAATCGATCAAGCGCCAGACCGCGAAGGTGATCGAGCTGGCGCTAGCCACCTTCGCCCGCGCCGAAGCTCTCGGCTTAGACCAGGCCGCCGTCCCCCCGGACTCGAAGCCAGTCGGCTCCGGGTCACCTTCATCGGGGGGAGGATCGAGCGCACCTTGGCAACAGCTGCCAGACTAAGCCGGCGCTTCGGCGAGGGGTCCTACCACCCGCAGTCGCGTCGCCACCAGCAAGATCAACACCACCCACACCGCGTCGGCGAGAAGGAGATGGACTAGTTGGAGCCACACAGGGGCTAGCAGGAGAATGTTCAAGCCCCCCAGGGCGAGCTGCGCGAGGACCAGCAACCCCAGGGAAGTGCACAAACGCCGTCCCGTGGGCGAGCGTTCCTTTCCCCGTAGAGACTGACCGAGGAGGATGAGAAAGAGGCCCACTGAGATCGCGATGAGCGGATGCAGCAGGCGGAGCCGAATCAAGATATGCGAACTGGCGGACAGATCCTGCAGCAATGCCTCGCGTAGGGTCGCGGCTGGAAAGAGGGTGTCACCCAAGGCGGCTATCGCTCCGCTCACTCCCACCAACTGCATGCCGATGAGGGCACCGAGCAGAGCCCACCTTTCGCCGAGCGAAACCGCGCGCCCCGACCACCCCACCGCCGCACCACCGCTGGCCCAAAAGGCGGTCAGCGCCAGGGCGGCCAGAAGCAGGAAGGTGTTCATCAGGTGGGCGCCCATGAACATCGCCCGCGCCATCGACTCATTCTCCGCCACGAGCTGGAAGAGCACCAGCCCCGCCCCGAGGGCGGCTTCGGCCATGATCAGAACCAGGGAGGCCACCGCCCCTTGGCGAACTCGATGGCGGCGTGGGTAGAGACGCAAGGCGTAGACGACCATCGCCACCACCGCCAGCAGAGCCAAGCCGCTGGTCACCCGATGCGAGTACTCGATCAGCGTCGCAAGCGAAGGCGCTCGCGGAACCACCTCACCGTTGCACAGGGGCCAGTGGTTGCCACAGCCGGCACCGGAGCCGGTGGCACGTACCATGGCTCCCCACAAGATGGTAAGGACGGTGTAGGCGAGAACCGCCCAGCTGAATTTGGCGAAGCGTGGCATGGTGGTTTGGGAATAGGCCATGGAAGGGGCTAGAGTAACCCCTTCCACCCGGTATCGCGAACTGATTGCCTGCCGCCGGATCGATCCTCGACAAGCAAGATTGATCTAGTACTTGAGCATCGGCTTGAGCTTCTTCGCCTGCGCCACCCACTTGGTGATCATGCTGGCGCTCGGGCTCTGCCGGGTGAGCTTCTTCTTGGCGTTGACCTCGGCCATCTTGGCGGCGAGGTTCTCGGGCTTGCGATGCTTCAACTCCTTGACCGTGTCGACGCCCGCCGCCTCGAGCAATTCGGAGTACTGGGTGGCGACGCCGCGGATGCGCATCAAGTCGGCCAGGTTGGTCCACTTCAAGAGCTGCTTCTCGGAGAGGCCCGTGGTGCCCACCGTTGCCTTGCGGCCCTTGGGGGTGGCGCAAGCCTTCAGCAAGCCGTCGGTCGTGGTGATACCGCCCTTGCCCAACTTTTTCTTGTTGGTCTTGGCGATGCCTTCGATTTCCTCGATGTTGTAGCCCATAACGAGATACCTCCTCCTGGTTAATTAGATTCGCTGGATTTTATATGGATCCAGCAAAAAAGTCAGAATCCCTTCGTCAACCCGAGCGCTGTGCGCTCGGTGAGTCTGAAAATCCTGTGGGGCGTGCCTTCATGGTGCCGGTTCGGGATCGATACCCAAGCCGTCGGCAAGTCGGTTGTAGTAATTGAAAAGGGCGGTCACTTGGACGATCTCCAAGATCGCGTCATCGCGGAATCCATGGTCGCGCAGCGGAGCCAAATCCCCTTCGCCCATGGCGCCAGGAGTTTCGGTCAACTTCACGGCGTAGTCCAGCATGGCGCGATCAGCGGAGCTGAGGATCGCCTCTCGATAGTCGTCCATCACCGTGGCGACCACCGAGCCGTCACCGCCGCTACCTTCGATCTCAACCCGGAGATCTTCACCGTGCGCCTGCGTTCAGTAGTGGCATTGATTGACTCTTGAAACCACGGTGGCGATCATCTCGCGCTGGATGCGCGTCAAAGGGCTATCGGGCGCCTTCATGATCTCCATGTAGAGCTGGGTGGTGGCACGCAGGGTCCGCGGCCGTAGACTCTGGATGCGAATCACCTGGAAGACCTTGCCGGCCCGACGCACCGCGGCGTCGTAGAGGCGTGCCAACAACCCTTGGGCGTTGTCTGGAGCTATGGTGTCAATCCAGGCCATGGACACTCAAACCATCGGCTGACGGCACGCGCGGCGTGGGGGTGTAAGAAAGAGAGCTGGAAGCGAGAGCATGTCTTAGCCGACAGTGATCCAAGGAAAGAGACGAGAATTATTCTTCATATGGCACTACAGACGACCCACGTTGTCAAGGTCGAGGCCGAGTCCGATCTCCATCAGTCCCGCTTCACCCCGAAATAGTGCACAAAACGGTTCTGGGCGAGCCCGCTTCAGAGACCGGCCCACCTAGCGGCGGCAACAATCTCGCGCGTCTGCTCGTCCTGCAGGAAGACCACAACGCCTAGACGATCTCGGCGCCACCCGGATTCCAGCTCGAGGGTTACCGTCTGGTGAGCGCTGGCTTCTTGGCGAGGCGGCAAGGTGTCGATCTGTTGCAACCAACGCACCACGAAGTCGTTGTCGAGCGTTCGCCTGGCGTTCTCTCCGCGCTTCACCGCGGTGCTTAGACCGGTCTCGAAGATCACCGCCACCAACGCCAGCGGCCGCGGCTTCGACCCTTCGAGCCACCGGGCATCGACCGTGGCCACCCAACTACCTTGCGAACCGGCATCCACCGCCACCTCAACCTCGGCCAGCGGTCGCTTCGCCAGAGCTTCCGCCAATTCCTGCTCCACGCAATCGCGGCGCGAACCGACACAGTGCGAGCGCCCGTTGAAGACCATTTGCGGGGTGTAGATCGTATCCTCTCGAAAGGCCTGGCTGTAGGCGCGTTGGCGGTCCGACCACGCGGCGGTGGAAAAGGGATCCCGCCAACCGATGTGATTCCAGTAGTCGACATGGAACGAGAGAGGAATAAGCCGCTGGGCGGTGGGATCGGCGGCGGCCAGTGCGCTCAGCAAGGCGTCCGCCGGCGGACAGCTGGAGCAACCCTGTGAACAACTCCACCACCACGGGGCCTGGCGCCGGGGGCACAGGGAAGATCCGTTCAGCCATCGACGCCTCACGCGGCAACATGGCGACAACAAGAATCACCGCAGCCGCCGCGGTGCGCCAGGTCGCAACCCTCCTCATGGCACCGGACACTCGCCACGAAGGAGTTGAGCCAGAAAGGCGACGACCACGGTGGCGACCACCAGGGTGCTACCGGTCCAGCGAAGGATCTTGCCAGGGGTGAAGTCGTTTCTCATACCCCTAGGATACGCGATGGGCCGCGTAAAGGATTTTCCCACGGGCTATGCGGCCATCCACCGTGGACTGGAAAGTGATCAATCCTTCTCCGAGCCCCGCAGGAGGTGGTGTCCTAACAGTGTGTGGGCGGCGGGCAGCGGCTAGTGACTACTAGTAGTCGTAAGACTTGGAGTCTATTTCCGCTGGGTGGCTGCCCTATGCTCGGCTCGGTCAGTCCGCTTCTTGGAGAGTTCGTCAGCGCTTACCCGTTTGCTATAGACGAACACTCCAGCCAACAAGGCCAGGTCAAATAGTACAGCCGAGAGCCCCCACAAAGGCATACCTGTAGCCGCCAAGAAAGAGGCCAAGCCTAGAACTCCTAGGGAGACTAGGCCAGCGAACCAGACCCCAAGAGTCTGACTCTTAGAGTTTGATCTGACAACAGTTAACTCTAGCGAGTGACGATGAGCCGCTTGGTTCTCAGCCATCGTGATGATTCGATCAGCCGCTCCAGGGCAAATCTCGTCATACTTGGCGAGAATCTTGGGGTGAGGTAGCGGCCCAGAGAAACTAGATGACCTGACTTCAGCTATCGCTACCTGGACCTCGCCGCGCGTACCTTCGGCAACGGCCGATTCAGAGGTGGAGGCATCAAGCGCAGGGCGTTTCTTCAGCGAGGCTGGCTTAACCCTACGTGCTGACGGTTTCGAATTCCGACTCTTGCGGCGCTTCGTCACTTTCCTCGAAATCCTCAATAGCAACGTACATGTCTTGCCCAACTAGCTGCCAGTCAATCTCAAGAGCTTCGGCGTCCGCTGCCTTACCGTCAGGGCTGCTATTGTAGCTGTCGCAGGACCCCGACAGGTCCATAACTCTGGCCACGCCACTCCAGAGTGACGGCATAGCGAAGAGATAGTCTGAACCCATTCTGATTACTCCAAGTTGAACCAACTGGAGGTGCTGGTGATTAAAACCTACACCGGTTTCACCTCGGTATTGTAGGTGTCTATTTGCTCTGAGTCAAGTTCAGCACTCTTCGCCAGGAGAGTAAGTGACTTAGAATCAATCACTTGCGAGGGCAGGGGGGGGGGGCACCGAGCGCGTGGCACGTCATATAGGCAGTGCCATCTAAGCCGTGCCCTCCGAACGCTTCAATCGAAACTCCCTGAACAGGTTGCCTCGATGATCCCATCACCAGTCTTGCAATCCAGCAGCGCAATACATCTTCCCGTCGGTGTGCTACCGGGGATATGACCACCTACGAGCATACAGCGGATTGTGACCAGAGTATTTCCCTTCGCGAGACGCCGCCCCTCGGTGAGGCTGCTCCAGCAAGAAAAGAACAACACAGGGGTGACGCCGAGCGCCACCCCTGCCAGTCTGATCCTGGACGGTTCCCCTACAACGAAGCGGTCATCAGATCGGCGACCAGCTTGTTGAAGCCGGCGGGGTCCGGCAGCTCGGCCCCTTCGGCGAGCAGGCCGTAGCCCAGTAGGAGGTCGGCGTAGTCGCGCACCTGGGGGGTTTCGGCGTCGGCGTCGAAGCGCTCCTTGAGTTTGTCGAGGAGGGGATGGTCCGGGTTGAGTTCGAGGATCCGGCGCTGCGCGGGACCACCGCCCTTACCCTTCTGGAGCAGCCGCTCCAGCTGCGGGCTGTAGTCGTGCTCGGCACCCACCAGGCAGACCGGCGACTCGGTCAGCCGGTTGGTCAGGC
>QIHU01000054.1 GCA_003231035.1 Acidobacteriota bacterium | reverse complement strand
TCCAGCCGGGCGGTGGCTCGCAGGGCGCCCGCGTCGCTCCCCGCGCCGGGTTCGGTGAGGGCGAAACAGCCCAGCTTCTCGCCTCGGGCCAGGGGCTCCAGGAAACGCTTCTTTTGGTCGTCGTTGCCAAACTGCAGAATCGGGTCGCAGACCAGGGAGTTGTTGACTGAGAGGATCACTCCGCTGCTGGCGCAAACTTTGCTGATCTCTTCGATCACCAGCGCGTAGGCGATCATGTCCATGCCACTGCCGCCGTGCTCTTCTGGAACGTAGACCCCGGCCAAGCCCAACTCCCCCGCTTGGGTGAAAAAATCGCGAGGAAACTCACCGCTGACGTCGATTTCTTTCGCCCGGGGCTTGACCACCTCCTCGGCGAAACGGCGTACGCTATCGCGCAGGAGTACGTGCTCCTCGCTGAGTTCAATCTGCATGCTATTAGTCCTTATTCCGTGTTCAGGTCGCGGTGATCTGGAGCTTTTCCTATCCCCGGCCGAGACCGCGAGTGTGGTTGCCTAGCCGGGCGTTGAATACCTGCAGGATCGCCGCTCTGAGTGCTTCGATCCGGCCCAACTTTTCGGCCTCGCTCGCGGTCACCGCCAGAGGCCAGCCATAGTCGACTCCATCGAAGAGGCTCGTCGACCAACTCTGAGCGGAGCCATCCCAAATGCCGGCCCCTCCGTCTTCGCCCAGCTTCCAGCCGGTGGGTAGGAAACTCTCGATCTCGGTTCGGTGGTAATACAGGGTTGGTTTCTCGCTCATGTCGGGGAGATTGTCTACCATTCGCGCCGCTAACGCCAGGGTGGAACGGCTAGCAGAGCTACTTCGCGGTGCCGCCGCCGACATGCCGGGCCACGATCATCGCCAATTCAAGCGCTTGCTCATAGTTCAACCGGGGGTCGACCTGGGTCCGGTAAGCACGCTTGAGACCCGCCTCGCTAAGCCCTCGAGCGCCACCGATGCACTCGGTCACGTCATCGCCGGTCAACTCGAAGTGGACCCCGCCGAGCCGACTACCCAGCTCGTCGTGGAGATCGAGAGCCTGCTCCAATTCGGAACGAATGTTGTCGAAGCGGCGGGTTTTGGTGCCATCGGCCAGCTTCTCGGTGTTGCCGTGCATGGGGTCGCAACACCAGAGGACCGTCTTACCGCTCTCCTGGACCGCTTTGACGAGCGGCGGTAGCTCCGCTTCGATTTTTTGGGCGCCGAAGCGGTGGATCAGAGTCAAGCGGCCCGGCTCGTCCTTCGGGTGCAGGAGATCCAGCAGGCGCAGCAGATGATCGCGGTGAGTCCCCGGGCCGACCTTGACCCCAATGGGATTGGAGATGCCCCGGAAGTACTCCACGTGGGCTCCGTCGGGATCGGCGGTGCGCAGACCGATCCACGGCATGTGGGCGGCCAGGTTGTACCACCCGGTGCGGTGGGGAACTTGGCGTGTCTGTGCTTGCTCGTAAGGCAGGAGCAAGCCCTCGTGGCTCGAGAAGAAATCGACCCGCCGCATCTGGTCGGCGTCCACATAGCCCAAAGTATCCATGAAGCGGATCGATTCGCCAATCGCTTCGACGATCTGGCGATACTCGGTGGCATGGGGCGAGTGCCGCACGAAGCCGAGATCCCAGTACTCGGTGTTGTGAAGAGCGGCGAAGCCGCCCTCGATCAACCCCCGGATGAAGTTGAGGGTCAAGGCCGAGCGCTCGTAGCCGCGCAGCATCAACTCTGGATCGGGGGTGCGGTCCCGGCGGGTGAAGGCAAGCCGGTTGACCAGGTCTCCGCGGTAGGAATGGAAGGTCCCTTCGGCGCGGGTCTCGAAATCTTCGCTACGCGGTTTGGCGTACTGACCGGCGAAGCGGCCCACCCGGATCACCCGTCGGCGGGTGCCCTGGACCAGCACCAGACTCATCTGCAACAGGATCTTGAGCTTGTTGGCGATGGTGTCGGAGCGACACTCTTCGAAACTCTCGGCGCAGTCGCCCCCTTGCAGCAGGAAGTACTCCCCTCGTGCCGCCGCCGCGATCTGCTCCTTGAGACCCTCCACCTCCCAGGAGGTGACCAAGGGGGGCAAGCGGGCAATCTCGGCCATCACCCGATCGACTTGCGCCCGATCTGGATAGCTAGGCAGCTGGAGAGCTGGCTTGGAGCGCCACGAATCAGGGCTCCACGGAGCTGGCACCGGGTTGAGAGAGGGCTTTGCCATGATCGAGCTATTTTATCGCAGTTGGACTATCTCTGTGGGCCACATTACTCGCGTCCTCGCGGGAGATCGGTCGAAATTACCGCCCGACGGCGGTGAGAATCGCCAGGTAATCGCCGGCCGCCATCGGGCGCGGGCTCGACGGGTTAGACCCGTTGGCCTCGGCGGCGGCGGCGACCTCTTCGAAGGCGGTCGGCGGAATTTCTAGTGCCGAAAAGGTGGGCAAGCCCACTTCCTTCACCAACTCTTCGATGGCACTGAGAACCTCACCGCGCGCAGCGGTCGGCGCCGGACGTCCCAGGATCCGAGGAGCCAGCGAACTGAGCTGGCGCTCGATCGAGGCGCCATGGGAACGCAGGACCGGCGCCAGCAGGACGGCGTTGGTCAGCCCGTGCGGCACGTCGAACAGACCGCCCAGTGCTTCCGAAAGACAATGCACCGGCCCGACGTCGGCGTTGCCGAAGGCGAGGCCCGCCAAGGTGGAGGCCTCCATCACCGCCGCGCGCGCCTCGCTATCGCCCGCGATATCGGCGACCGCCCGAGGCAGGTAGCGAAAGAGGGTCTCGACGGCGCGCAGGGCGAGCGCATCCGAGGCCGGGTTGGCGGCCTTGCCGGTGTAGGCTTCCAACGCGTGGGTCAAGGCATCGACTCCGGTAGCGGCCACCATGGAGGGCGGCAGGGAGGCGAGCAGGTCAGCGTCCACCAAGGCGCGGTCAGGGAACATCGACTCCCCCTTGACGCTGATCTTGCGCCGGGTCGCCTCGTCGCTGATCACCGAAACCCAGGTGACCTCGGAGCCGGTACCGCAGGTGGTCGGCACGGCTAGGAACGGTAACGGCGGCCGCGAGTAGCGATCGCGGCCGATGTAGTCCGCACACCGGCCGCCATTGGTGGCCAGCATCGCCGCCGCTTTGGTGGCATCGAGCACGCTGCCGCCCCCCAGCCCCACCACCGCCGTGCACTGGTTCTGGCGAATTTTCTCGGCCAGCTGTTCGATGGTCGTCGCCCTAGGGTTGGCCTCGACACCCCCTAGGCGGCACACCGTTAGCCCCGCTTGCCGCAGGCTCTCGTGTGCCACCTCCGGCCAGGGGGTGGCGGCGAGCCCATCGTCACTGATCAGGGCGACGGCGCCCCTTGCCAAGAGTGCCGCTTCCCCACCCAAGCGAGCGGCACAGCAACCGGGTTCGATAGTCAGGCGGGTAGGTACTCGAAAAGCCATGGCCGGGGAGTATACGCTCTTGGAGGCGACGAAACAGCCGACGATCAATCGACAAACCAGCTGGGTCCACGCAAGCCTCTAAGGACCTCCCAGCCGATTTCTAAGACCCTTTCGAGAGCGCTCGCCGATTCGTACGGCCGATCTAGGTAGTGGCCGCCGTGGTGCAGGGGCTCGGAGAGTTTCTCGGCCCGCTTCTTCTGCTCGCGAGTGCGTCGATCTTCCGCTTCAACCCGCGCCGTGACCTGGGCGCCGCCGCGTTGCAGCCAGTCCAGGACCTGCTCCAGTTCGCGGTGGTCGAACCAAACTCCGTCCTGCTGGCAGACGTCCAGAATGATGCCGCTGCGCCG
>QIHU01000642.1 GCA_003231035.1 Acidobacteriota bacterium | reverse complement strand
CCGCGGCGTTCCCCCGCGAGCCGTTGCACGTACTCGGCCCAACGCATCTCTTCGAGCATCGAGATGCGGGCGTTGGAGTCGGAACCGAGGCAGAGATTGCCGCCGGCTTGGTGGACGGCGGCGAGGTCGGCGATGCCGTCGCCGAGGTTGGCCTCAGTCAAGGGGCAGAGGCAGACGCTGCCTCCGGCGGCGAGAAAGAGGCGCATATGGGTCGGATCGGTGTGGGTGCAGTGAATGGCGGTGAACCCTTCGAGGCTGGCGAGTCGGTCGGTGAGGAGCGCCATCGGCGGGGCGCCGTGGCGCTCGACGCAGTCGGAAATCTCCTGGCGCTGTTCTTCAACGTGCATGTGGAAGACGAGGTCCCGGCGGCGGGCCTCGGCGTAGAGTTCGGCGACTTCGCCAGGATCGGCGGCACGAATCGAGTGGGCGACGGCTCCTAAAGTCTGCCGTTCGCCGCGTAGCTTCGGGGCGAGCCGGTCCATCTGCCGCCAGTAGCTCTCCAGGCTCGGGGTCGAAAAGCGGCGTTGCGCGCCGCGCAGTGGTTGGCCGATCCCACCGCTGCGGTAGAAGGCTTCGAGCAGCACCAGACGGATGCCGGCCTCGTGAGCTGCGCTGAGGACGGCTTCGTCGAAGCGAAAGTCGAGGTCGTCGCTGTTGTCGTGGTGAAGATAGTGGAACTCGCCGACCGTGGTGATTCCGGCACGCCGCATCTCGCCAAAGGCCCGCACGTAGAGGTCGTGGAAGCGATCCGGGTCGAGCCCCCCGGCCAGGTCGTACATAGCCTCGCGCCAACTCCAGAAGCTGCCGGCGCCGGCTGGGAAGCTCTCCCCTAGGCCACGCAGACCGCGTTGGAAGGCGTGGGAGTGGGCGTTGACGAAGCCGGGCAGCAGAGCTTTGCCTGGGAGGTGGTGGGAGGCGGGTTTGATGGCGGGGTCGAGGGTGCGTTTTTTCGAGACTTTCGAGATGCGCCCGCTGCCGTCGACCGTCACCTGGACGTCGCTTTCAAACCCCGCGCCGGTCCAGGTCAACTCGGCTTCGAGAGTCTGCGCGGGGTGGTTCGTGGCGGGCCTCATGTGCGGCAGAAGTTGTGGATCAGCTGTTCGAGGTAGCGACCGCCTTGGAGGAATTCATCCTTGGGCAAGAACTCGTTGGGCTTGTGCGCGACTTCGATGGTTCCGGGTCCGAAGATGACGCAGTCGAGGCCCAGGTATTGCAGCCAGGCGCCGTCGGTACCGTAGGAGGCGCTGACCGTATCTTGCTGTCCGGTCATGGCGCAAATCGCTTGGTAGATGGGTGCCGAGTCGCTGAGCAGCATCGGTGGGGCCTCGTTGATCACCTCGACGGTGCAGCGCCCCTCGGCGCCGGCGGCAAGGACGGCGGTCTCCACCGCCTCTTCGACGCGGGCGATGAGGGGGGCCGAGTTCATCTCGGGCAAGAGGCGCATGCCGAGGTCGATGACGCAGAGATCCGGGATGATGTTGATGGCGTCGCCACCGCGTACCCGAGCCACGTTGAGGGCGACGAACGGGGTGTCTGGGAAGTGGTGGTGGTGCGGAGGTCGCTCGCTCTCCAACTGGCGGCGCAGGGTGGCCAAGGCGGAGATGATCGCGCCCGCCGGCTCGATGGCCTGGACTCCGAGGTGCGGATAGCCGCTGTGGGCGCTGGTGCCAGTCACTTCGATGCGGATCTTGAGGTGACCCTTGTGCAGCCGTACCGCCTGGAAGGAGGTGGGCTCGCCGATGACGGTGTTTTTGGGTAGGGGATCCTCCTTGGGCCAAGTGGCCGCTAAGTGGGCGGCTCCCAGGCAGCCGAGCTCTTCGTCGAAGGTGAGAACCAGCGCCAGCGGCGCCTTCAGCGAGTCGAGGTCGAGGCGGGCGGCGGCGTTTACCGCCAGGGCCAGGAAACCCTTCATGTCGGCGGTGCCACGGCCGAACCAGCACTCGCCGCCGTCGGTGAGGGTGCCCTCGGTGAGGGTAAACGGGTCGCTGTTCCAACCCTCGCCAGCGGGGACGACATCCATATGGGCGGAGAGGGTCAGCCCTTGGCGGGCGGCGGAGGTCGCCGGCCCGAGACGTACCACCAGGTTGACTTTGGTGCCGTCGGCCGAGGGGTTGCGACCGATCTGGACGCCGGGACGGTCGAGGTACTCGCAGAGAAACTCAGCGATGGGAAGGTTGCTGTGGACGCTAGTCGAGTCGAAGTCGATCAGGCGGGCGAGGAGTTGATCGTCGCTGAGGATGGTCATGGGGGGGACGATATCCGCCGCCGGGTCGACGCCGCAAGGCCGGGGCAGTAGCTAGCCGGTGCGAAATTGAGAGAGAATCGCTCCCATGGGCCACTCAATCTTTGTCGTCGATGTTTTCGCCGAGAGACAGTACGCCGGAAATCAACTGGCGGTGGTGATCGCCGCTGGCGATCTGACGACCGCGCAAATGCAAGAGATCGCCCGCGAGACGCACTTTTCGGAGACCACCTTTGTCTTGGCGAACGAGCCGGGCAGCAACGGGTGGCCGGTGCGCATCTTCACCCCGGCCATCGAACTGCCCTTCGCCGGCCATCCGACCTTGGGCACCGCTTGGGTGATTCGTCGCGAGCTGCTGGGGCTTACTCGGGAGCCCTGCGCCGGGGAGGAGTTGGTGCTGGATCTCAAGATTGGGTCGATCCCGGTCCGCTTCGAGATCGAGGAGGAGGGGCCGCCCGTTCCGTGGATGCGGCAGCAGCCTCCGACCTTCGGCGAGGAGGTCGATGGCGATGCGGTGGCGGCGGTGCTCGGGCTGGGCGCCGCTGACCTCGATCCCCGTTTTCCGGTGCGCGAAGTGTCGACCGGAGTCCCCTTTCTGATCGTGCCCGTGGCAACCCTGGAAGCGGTGCAGCGTGGCTCTTTGGACATCCCTCGCTACCGGGCCTTGATCGAGCCGCTGGCGGCCAAATCGATCCTCTTCTTTTGTCCTCAGACCCTCTCCGCGGACAACGATCTGCACGCGCGAGTCTTCGCCGAATTCTTCGGTGTGCCGGAGGATCCGGCCACCGGCAGTGCCAACGGGTGCTTGGCCGCCTACCTCGCCGCCCAGCGTTACTGGGGCACGGCGCAAATCGAAGCGCGGGTCGAACAAGGGTACGAGATCGACCGTCCCTCCCTGCTACGGCTGCGCGCCGACGCGACCAGCGAACCGTTCAAGGTGGAGGTCGGCGGCCGGGTCTTTCCGTCCATGCGAGGCCGACTCGAAGACTAGGTTTGGCGGTCGCCGTCGCCGTCGCCGTCGGGTTCGACCCTCTGACGATTGAACTCGTCACTCTGACCGCGGGCGATACTGAGCGTCTTCCACGACGGCCCTCGCCAGTGTTTGGCCAGTTGGACGATCTGGCCGACGTGGTAGCCGTAGTGAGCGAGTTGCCGCTGGATCGCCTCGATCGCCCGGTGGGGCTCGGCGCGAATGAGGACGGTGCGCCCCAGGTCGGTCGGCTCGAGCGCTTCGAGGGCGCGGAAGAGGTCGGCCCAACCCGACTCCCAAGATTGGAGCAGGCGCTGCCGGCTGGTGGTGCTGGGGTCGACCTCGAACTCGCTGTCGCGATGACGGTCGGGCTTCTCGCCGTCGCTGGTCAAGAAGTCGCGCCACCGTGAGCGCATATTGCCGGCCATGTGTTTGACCAGGATCGCCAAGCTGTTCGATTCGCGGTCGAGGACGGCGAAAAATTCACCCTCGGTGACCTGCGCTAGGGCGCCGTCAGCGAGCTTTTTGAGGCTGCGAAAGCGCTC
>QIHU01000500.1 GCA_003231035.1 Acidobacteriota bacterium | reverse complement strand
TGACCAACGGTCTGAGCTTCACGCTCTACCCGCCGAGCTTCGGTCCGGTGCCGCCGATCACCGTCGATTGGTCCACCTTCGGCTGTCCGTCGGCCAAGGTCGACGCGCAGGGCGGGGTGGTTTTCCTGGGGCCCAACGGAGGCGTACCTCCAGGTTCGCGGACCCCGAGTGATTTGATAGCCGTGGGCCCGATCTACCGTCCGCCGACTCCGCAGTACCCGGATGGCGAGATGACTCCGGGGACGCTGAGTCTCAGCCACTCGATGGACTTCGAGCGGGTTGAGCCGGTGACGATTGAGCTGCCGCCAGGCGTGCAGCCCCCGGGTTGCGTCTAGTCGCCCATCACCTTGGGAGAGGAGGGGGCTGGCCCTTCCTCATTCTCAGGTCGTGCTCAGTTTCGCCAGAAGATCCTCAGCCTGCTGGGCCCGTCTCGCCCAAGGGCCGTCCATGCCGCGCAGAGTCTCCCTGGCGGCGCGCAGCAAGGGGAGCGCTTCGTCCTGGCGTCCGGCGGCTTCGAGCGCAATGGAAAGCTCGATCTCACACACCGCGGCCCACGGGGCATTGCCGGCCGCTCGATAGGCTGCCGCCGCTTGGCGCAAGAGTGGGTCGCTCAGGGCGGTCTGGTTCAGCTCGTTCAGGACTCGCCCAAGGGCGAATGCCGAGTTGGCGAGGTCTGGGTCACCAGGCGACAAGATATTGCGGCGGATTCTGAGCGCTTGGCGGTGGAGGATAGCCGCTTGCTCTCCTTGCTCAAGGGTGCGATATGCCTCTGCTTGCAGGGTGAGTGTGGTGGCAAAGGCTGAGCTGTCAACGCCCACCGCATGGCTGTAGGTGGCTCTAGCTTGGTCGAAGATGTGGATGGCTTCTTGCTGCTTGTCTTGCAGGAGTAGGCACCAGCCTAGGTTGGTGAGACTGGTGCCGAGCATCGAGACTCGTCCGCCGTTGATCTTGCGGTAAATCCGCACCGCTTCGCGGAGGAAAGGCTCTGCCCGGGATGCCTCCCCCTTGGTGACGAGGAGATCTCCAAGGTCGTTCAGGGCTCCGGCCAGCGAAGGATGGTCGCGGGGGTAGGCCTGCCGCCAAATGTCGAGAACCCGCATCATC
Organism: Acidobacteriota bacterium; assembly: GCA_003231035.1. Taxonomy (GTDB): domain Bacteria; phylum Acidobacteriota; class Thermoanaerobaculia; order Multivoradales; family SZUA-115; genus SZUA-115. The sequence continues at coordinate 2,671 of QIHU01000500.1, read as the reverse complement.
AACCTCTCGGCGGTGGCGTGGTCTCCCCCTTTGGCGTGGACGAGACTGAGGAGGTTCAAGGCCTCGCCGACCTCGGGGTGATCGAAGTCGAAGTACTCCGTTTGGATCGCGATCGACTGGTTGGCGGCGGCCGCGGCGGCTTCAAGGTCGCCCAATCGATAGCGAAGAAAGGCCAATCCGTTGAGCACGCTAGCGATCCTAGGGCTTCCGTGGGCCAGGGCTTGGTGTAACTCGAGCGAACGGGTCAAGCTGGTTTCGGCCTCGTCGGTACGATCCTGGGCAAGAAGGATCTCGCCGAGCTGACGGAGGCTCTCGGCGACTTCCAAACTCTCTTCGCCGAAGTAGCGGCGGCGGATTTCATGGGCGGCCCGCTCCTCTCCCTCCGCTCTGGCGAATTCACCCAAAGCATAATGGTGGTGGGCGAGGTGGTGGAGGCTGTCGGCGACATAGGGGTGGTCCGTGGGTAGATGAAACTGGCGCAGAGCATAGGAGCGCCGCAGGAGCGGACCCGACTTGTCGTATTTCCCCAGTTCACGGTACAACCGTCCGGCGAGCTGGTAGATGTCCGCCTGCGCCAGCGGCTGGTCGGCCAAATGACGCTCGGTGTTGCGCAGATGGCGTTCGAGAATGTCGCGCGTGGTGGTCGGCGACGAACCGCGGTGATCGGGGTCGCCTTGCAGGAAGAGCTGGATGACGAGTTCCAGGGTCGAGTCTTTGGCCCGCTCCGACCGCAGAGCGCGCAGTTGCTCCATCTCCGCGGCGCCCCGGTGCTCCTCGGCCAGTTTGAGAGCTCGGGAAGCGCGGGCTGCCTGCGCCGTCATTCCCGCCGCGAAGAGCACTCCGGCCACCGCTAGCGCCGCGGCCAGGCGGTTGCGTCGGACCCATTTGCCCAGCCGGTAGACCACCGTTTCCGGGCGGGCGCGCACCGGCCGGTGATCGAGGAAACGGCCGAGATCTTCCGCCATTTGCTCGGCGGATCGATACCGCCGCCTGGGTTCCTTGCGCAGTGCCATTAGCGCGATGGCGTCGAGGTCGCGGTGGAGGTGCAAGGATGCGACGGGGGCGGTGGAGGCGCCCGGGTCCTTGAAGCCTTGGCTCGGCGGCGCCGGTGGCGTCTCGCTAACCAGTCTGGCTACTTCGGCCGGGGTCAACCCTTCCAGGGAGAAGGGGATTCGCCCGGACAGAAGTTCATAGAGCAAGACGCCGAGTGAGTAGATGTCGCTGGCGGTCGAGATGGGCTCACCCAAAATCTGCTCAGGGCTGGCGTAGCCGGCGGTCATCAGCTGCAGGGATGGGGTGGTGGAGACCACCTCGGCGCGGGTCAGCTGCGGGTTGAGTAGCTTGGCGATGCCGAAGTCGAGCAGTTTGGGCTCGCCGGCGGGGGTGACCAAGACATTGCTCGGCTTGAGGTCGCGGTGCACCACCAGGTTCTGGTGGGCGTGATGGACGGCTCGGCAGACGGTCTGGAAGAGGCGCAGCCGTTGCGCGATCGAGAGACCGTGCGCCTCGCAGTAGCGGTCGATCTGCATGCCCTCGATGTACTCCATGACGAAGTAGGGAAGGCCTTCCTCGGTGTTGCCGCCGTCGAGCAGATGGGCGATATTTGGGTGATCGAGACTGGCGAGGATCTGCCGTTCCTGGCGGAAGCGCTGCATCATCTCCTGATGGCCCGAGGCGAAGCCAGGCCGAATCACCTTGAGCGCCACCCGGCGTTCGAAGTGCTCGTCGTCGCGCACCGCCAGGTAGACCACGCTCATCCCGCCGCGGCCGATCTCGCGCAGCAGCCGATAGGAACCGATTCGCCGCCCCTCCACCGGCGGCTGGTTCGCCGCTGCGCGCCTGGCGACCAGGGTCAGTTCCGCGGTGTGATCGAAGGCGAGGAGAGATTCGACTTCGCCGTGCAGTTCCTCGTCTCCGCCACAGGCTTCGCTGAGCCATGCAGCCCTGCCGGCGGATGGCCTCTGCGTCGCCAGCTGAAAGAGTTCTCGCACTGCGTTCCACTTGCTGGAGTTCATGATCCTCCGTGGGCCCTTTTCAGTGGAGCGCTGGGCGGTGCCAGCTCTCGCCGTAGCCAGGCTTTGGCCAGTCTCCAGTCTCGCTTGACAGTGGCCACGGAGACTCCCAGCGCTCTTGAGATCTCTGCCTCGGTCAGACCGAGCAGGGTGCGCAGTTCCACCACCCGCCCTTGGCGCGGATCAAGTTGGGCCAAGCGCTTGATCGCCGCCACCATCTCGTCGCCTATCGAGGAGGTGGAGGAGGGGACGTCGTCCACTTGGTCGAGCCGGAGCAGGGGCAGACCAGGGTGACGCTTGGCGGCCCGCCTGTCGCGAGCGTGTTGCAACAGCAAGCGCTTCATGTGGGTGGCCGCGATCGCCAAGAAGTGGCCGCGGTCCTGCCAATGGACACCGCGCTGGGCGAGCAGACGGAGGTAGGTCTCGTGGACCAGAGCGGTGGGCTGGAGGGTATGGTTCGCCCGCTCGTTGGACATGTAGAGTCGCGCAAGGCGCCTTAAATCGTCGTAGACTTGGGCGGTCACTTGCTGAAAAGCGGTAGGCGAGCCTTCACTCCAAGACCGCAGCAAGGCAGTGAGGTCGCTCGCGGGCGAGATCGGTAAGCTCATCGGATTGGAAAGCGAAGCTCTAACTATACAGATATTTGGCTCTGAGTATAG
>QIHU01000177.1 GCA_003231035.1 Acidobacteriota bacterium | reverse complement strand
GGGTCGACGGCGCTAATCCCGTAGAGAAACGAGGAGAGAACTCGGGTGAGCAGCAACGCCAATACGAGCCCGATTGCCAACCCAGACCCGACTAGCCTCAATCCATGTCGAACCACCGGAGCAACCATCGCCCTTCGCTGAGCCCCTAGAGCCATTCGGATTCCAATCTCCCGGCGCTGCTGGTTCATGGTGAAGGTGAGGATGCCGTAGAGTCCGGTGGTCGCAAGAACGAGGGCGATCAGCCCGAAGATGGTGAACATTCTAGAGACGAGCTGGAGCTGCCACAGCGACCGGTTGCGAAGTTCCTGCATCGTTGCGGGGTCGAATACTGGTATTCCAGGGTGAGTGGCGCGGACTTCCTCTCGGACCTGCGGGAGCAGCGAGGTACTCTCGCGCCGGTTGCGGATCACAATTCCATTGGTGCGGTTGGCGAGAAATGGATAGGGGAGGTAGACCATTGCTGGTGCCGGGCGATCTAAGGATTGGATCTTGAAGTCGGGTACCACACCAACGATGGTGAACCACAGCGGATCTTCCGGCTTGTCGAGCTGTTCGAGGCTCAGGCTCTGCGATAGAGCTTCACCCTCGGGAATAAAACGCTCGATAAAACGTCGATTGACCACCGCAACTGGAAGAGTATTCCAGCCTTCTGTCTCATCGAAACTCCGGCCTCTTTCAATCGGAACTCTTAGAGTCTCGAAGTACTGAGGGGTCACCCCAGTCCAGTAAACTCGCGGCTTCTCAGTACTAGAAGAAGCCTGGCCAGCGATCTCGATGGCGCTGATGGAGCTGCCACCGGCAAGAGGAATGGTGCTGGACGCGAACGCAGACTCAACTCCTGGGAGTAGCTGGATTCGCTGGAGAAGATCGTGCATCTTTTGGATACGGAACTCGCTGTCGCCAAACTGCGTGCCGGAGAGGTGTATTCGCAAGGTCGTTAGATCGCTTTCATCGAATCCAGAGGTTTCCTTCTGCAACTCGAAGAAGCTACGAACAAAGAGTGCTCCACCAATCAGCAGTACCATCGAGAGGGCTACTTCGACCACGACCAGAGAGGAGCGCAGGCGCCCACGGCTACTGCTCGCTCCTCGGCCGCCAGCGTTCACCAGGCTGACCAAGTCGAGCTTGGCGGAGTCGAGAGCCGGTACCAGCCCAGCAGCGATGCCCGCCACCACCGTAACTACGGCAGTGAACACCAGCACCGCAGGATCCAGCGCGAACTCCATCCAGTAGGGGATTGGGTTGGAAGCCGGGAAGAGTCGCTCCAGCGCGCGGATTCCAACTGCCGCAAGGCCGGTACCGAGCAGCCCGCCTCCAATCATCACTAGGAGAGTCTCGGTGAGCAACTGGGAGATAATTCGGCCTGGTGATGCGCCAAGAGCGGCGCGCATTGTGATCTCGGGCCTGCGGCTGACAGCTTGGGCTAGGAACAGGTTTGCAACATTGGAGCAGGCGATCAGCAGAACCAAGATTGCCGCGCCGACCATCGTCATGCTCATGATCCGCATCCCCGGTGAGACAAAGAGATCGCGTAGCAGGAGGGGCTTCAATTGCCAGTTAGCGTGCGTCTCCGGGTACTGCTCAGCCATCTGCGCGGCGATGGCCTCGACATCCGAGCGGATCTTGGGAAGCGAAGCCTCTGGGCTCATCCGCGCGAGGACCTGGACGCCGCGCGAAGCGGGCCGGTTCGCCTCAAGACGAGGAGCCAGGGGGACCCAGGCCTGCTGTTGGTTGGGGTATTGGAAGCCGGCGGGCATTACGCCGATGACCACATGAGGCAGATTGTCGATTTGCACCGTGGAGTTGATCACTTGGGGATCGGCTCCGAAGCTGCGGGTCCAGAATTCGTGGCTGAGAAGAACGACTCGGGATGCGCCTACCCGGTCATCTTCCGGGTGAATGGACCGACCCTGGGTGGGATTGATTCGTAGCAAGGTAAAGAGGTTGGCCGATACCGCGGCGCCGCTCAATCGTTCCGGCTCAACGGAGCCGGAGAAGGTGAAGGTGGTCTGGGTGAAACCAGCGATCTCTTGGAGAGAGGCTGGAGCTTGTCGGCGCAACTCTAAGTAGTCGAGACTCGAGACATCGCTACGTTCGATCCCGAGCTTCGGATTTTGGGCAACCAGTGCCACGATGCTGTCGGGAGAGGCGAAAGGGAACGGACGTAGGATCATCGCGAAGAATGTGCTGAAAATAGTCGTGCAGAGCCCAATTCCTAGCGCGCCACACAGGATCGCGGCGAGGGTGAGCGCCGGACGCGAGAGTAACCTACGCAGTGCCAGGCGGAGATTCCAAATAAGTGTACTCATTGTTGACTCCTAGACCGCTTCCGCCGCCGCGGTGACCAGCAACTATCCATGAGGAATGACCATCCAGGGGAGTGCGTAGTTTTCCGCGATTAGAGCCTGGAGACGGCGTTGCAAGCGTTTGCCCAGCTTCTCCTCGGCGGTGCCGTCGTGAACACTCTCGGTCACTAGCGAAGCCACGAGTGTCTGGAGATCTGAGTAGAAGATCTCGGATTCGTCATCCAGAACGCAAAGTGGGCGACGATTCTCGAACAGATCCCAGGCGATCTTGGCGTGCTTCTCCATTTCGTCCCATCGATACCGATCTCGAGCCACACGAACACGTTGCAATTCAGCGTTGATAAAGCGCATGCCGAGGATCAACAGGAAACGTCTCTCCTCGATCGCCATCTTCACCGCTTCGGTGCTCAGGACTAGCTCTGTCTCCGCTCGATTGAACTCCAACTGGGAGAAGTGGTAGTAGGCCGAGGCGCTCGCGCGCCAACTCTCAAGAGCATTTCGAATTGAAGTAGGAGCGTCGCGCAGCGTGTCTACAGTGTTACGGGAACTTTGCTCCAGCACGGTTCGCGCCTCGGAAGTTCGCCCTTGATGAATGAACCGTATTGCCTGGTTGATCCGCTGTGTGAAATCTTCGCCACCACGTCGACGGTAGTCGTCCGCCCATTCTTGGGCCTCGGGAGCGGCTTGGGAAAGAAGGCGGAGCCAGCCGCTTTGGTCGACAAGAACTTCTTCGAGGGGGTAGAAGGAATCGTTCACTCGAACTCCCAGGAGAACGGTAGAAGGGAGAAACTCAAATCTCCGCTGCTCTCCGGCTCGCTCGCCCGCAGCAGAAGATGGAGGCTGAAAGCCTCCTCGAATCCGCTCAGACCGAGTTGGTTGGCGAGGCCGTGCATCGCTTTGAAGAGCAGCGGGAATCTACGGTCGGGGGCAAACGGATCGACCCGGGCTAGCTTGGATTTGCCGGACGAACGGAGGCTGCTAAGGAGCGTGAAAATTGCGTCACGAAAGAAGGAACAGTGCGTACCAAAGGTGTCCACCGTGGGGGCGTTCTCGCGCCATGCTTGGTGAGACGATCGCTCCAGGAGCTTGAGCTGCTCGACCCGTTCGGTGCAGAAACGCTCAAATCTTCTCAACAGCTCGCGGCCATGCTCATCAGCGGTATTGCTCTTGAGAAGAGGGAAGCGGAGGAGCCAATCTCGGTGGTAACGGAGGTACGCGGTCTGTTTCGAATCCAGCGCGGAGAGACCCACGATGAGAAGCTTCAACAGGAGGCTCTGTCGTTGGCTTGAGAGGCTTCTGCCGCCGTCATCCTTGGTGGCAAGCAGAATCTCTTCGCAGCCGCGGGCCAGGCAGCGGGTGAGGGCCGCAAGATAGAGCGCTTTGGGCCGAGGGAGATAGGGCTTCTCCGGTACTGAGTGAAGACCAAGGTGCGATTGGGTACTGAAGCTCCGGCTTCGTCTTCAACATCAATTGGAGGAAGTCGCGAGGTGAGTGGGGACTCCTTCGCTGAGCCGGTGTGGCCTGCTTGCTCGGTGGGTGGTTGGTCGGCGAAGAAGGACGCTACGGAATCTTGCAGCAATTCTGCAACATGGGCCTGAATTTCACCGCGACCATGGAGCCGAATCTTTAGATGTTCACCGCCCTTGTCATAGCGCAGAAGCCAAAGGTAAAAGCTGGCCGCATCGGAATGGGAGCTGAGGTCGCGCCAGAACGGCGCGATCGCCCCTCCGATCAGGGAATCGATTTGGCCCGCACAGTAGATGTTGGCTGAGATGAGGGGGTCAGGGCAGCTCTCGACTTGCATACGGGATGCTTTCGTACTAGGGAATTTTGTTTAGTTGATTATGTTGTTCCCGAAATTTTCCCTGCACGGAATATTCTGTGACTATAGCGCTAGGACGTGCTGCTGTCGAGGTTCCCAGCTCAAGATATCTCTGGACGTAGTGTACGTCGGCCGTTCTCAGTGGCTTTAGACCGTCTCGGCAAGAGCGCCGCTGGCAGTCTGACAAATGTCATTCGAAGTGATGACGTCTGTCTCTACATTCGCTCGGGCGTCTAGCCAATACTGGGCTCACGATGAGAACGAAACCACAGGAGGTCCATCCGTGAATACAGAATCTGACTCCAAGCTCAAGCCCCTGCCGGTGGCCGAACTCCAAGGAGTGACCAAGAGCTACGGCGAGGTGACCGCCCTCGAGGGGGTCGATCTGGCTCTGCGGCCGGGCCAGGTGACGGCGCTGCTCGGCCCTAACGGGGCTGGCAAGACCACCGCGGTCAAGCTGATGCTCGGGCTGTTGCGAGCCGATCGCGGTACGGCACGCCTGTTTGGTGGTGACCCCGTCACGGCCAGCGCCCGAACGAGGGTGGGAGCGATGATGCAGATCTCCGGCGTGCCGCAGACCTTGCGCGTCGGCGAACACATCGACCTCTTTTCTTCCTACTACCCCTCGCCCTTGCCGATGGCCGACACCCTGGCTCAGGCGGGGCTTGAGAAGCTGCGCAATCGACCCTATGGGAAGCTCTCAGGCGGTGAGCAGCAGCGTCTGCTCTTCGCCCTGGCGATCTGCGGCGATCCGCCTCTTCTCTTCCTCGACGAACCCACCGTGGGGCTCGATGTGGAGTCCCGTCGTGCCTTCTGGGAGCAGGTGCGCAGGTTGGTGGGGGCCGGGAGGACCGTCCTCTTGACCACGCACTACTTGGAAGAGGCGGACGCACTGGCCGACCGGGTGGTCGTCTTGAGCGAAGGGCGGATCGTGGCCGACGGCACCCCGATGCAAATCAAATCCCGGGCGGCGGCGCAGCGCATCCGTTGCCGCAGCGCGCTCGACCCCGAGGTCGTCTCCGCCTGGCCGGAGGTGCGCAGGGTGCGCCGCGATCAGGCTGGCCTCGAAATCCTGACCAACGAGCCGGAAGCGGTGGTGCGCCGTTTGCTCCACCGCGATCCTGACCTCGCAGGCCTGGAAGTCAAGGGTGCCGGCCTGGAAGAGGCCTTTCTCAACCTCACCGGCGGCGCCGATCGCCACGATCAAGCCGACCGCCGCGACCTCCAAGGAGCAGCCTGATGAACGACCTTGCGACCACCGCCACCCCGTCTCGCAACTTGGGTAGGATCTACTGGAAGGAGGCCAAGTATGAGCTGATCAAGGCTCTGCGCATGCCAGCCTACGCACTGCCGACGATTCTCTTTCCGGTCATGTTCTACGTACTCTTCGGTCTTAGCTTTCTGAAGAACCAACCGGCGGGTGGCGTTTCAATGGCCGCCTACCTGT
>QIHU01000598.1 GCA_003231035.1 Acidobacteriota bacterium | reverse complement strand
TCGCCCTCTTTCTTACCGGCGCCTACCTGCCCAAGCTCTTCGACGCCTCGCACACGGTCATCTGGCAGACGATCGTAATTCTCTTCGGCTTTCTGCTGTGGATCTTCTGGGCCAACCGCTTTGCGGAGGTCTCCAAGACCGTTGAAACCGCGACCGACTGAGCCGCCCACCTGGCGAGCATTGCAGCCCACGGACGACAACTCCGCGTCGGCGCGCACCCGATGAAGCCATCCGCGAACAAGAAATCCACCCCAGCGAACCGGCCACCGTCGGCTGGCGCGAAATCGATGGCCCCCAGGCTGGTGCGCAATGTCCTGCTCTGGTTGCTCCCCTCGATCCTCGCCTGGCTGGCGATCACTAGTTTCTACAACCGGTTCTTGACCATCAGTGCCGAGAATCTCCTCCACCTCGTCGAAAGCCCCAACGTCACCCGCTTGCTGCCCAAGGAAGATCCCGCCTACATCAGCATCACGAGATCCGATTTTCCCGCCTCACGGCCCAATCTCTACCAAGTGCGGGTCACCGACATCCACTTTAATCTCTTCCTCCTTACAGCCCTCTTTCTCGCCACGCCGGCAGTGGGGATGAAACAGCGGCTGGGCAACTTGGCCTGGGCGCTGATCATCTCGGCCTTCTTCCACATTCTGCTGCTCTTCCTCTGGGTAAAGTTCGTCTATGCCACCCAACTCGGCGACTGGAGCACCGCCCACTACGGCGAGTTTGGCTACAACTTGTTCGGGATGGCCAAACACCTCCTCGACCTGCCCTTCAAGCTAGCGCTGCCCTTGGCCCTATGGTCGGCCTTCTACCTGCGCTCCTTGCTACCCCAGCGCCCCGCGTCGTAGCGCTCCCACCCCCCTAAGAGGGAGCTTCGGCAGGGGCCACCGGTGCAGTTCCCGGTACAGTCTCCGGCGCGGCCATGCTACGATATCTAGTGGTCAAACTACTACAACACCCCTCTACCTTGTGGTTTTCCCGCATTTTCTGGTATCGTCGCGCGCTCCTATGAAACTACGTTTAGAGAGCCTCGAACTGTCCGGCTTCAAGTCGTTCGTCAACCCGGTCAAGCTGGATTTTCCCGGCGGAATCACGGCGATTGTCGGACCCAACGGCTGCGGCAAGAGCAACCTGACCGAAGCGGTCACCTGGTCGCTAGGCGAGCAGAGCGCCAAATCCTTGCGCGGCGCCAAGATGGAAGATGTGATCTTCGCCGGCTCCGCGAAGCGCCGCAAAGTCGGTATGGCCGAGGCGACCCTGACCCTCGCCGCCGACCCTTCCTTGGAGGCGGCTGAAGACGGCAAGATCGTCATTCATCGCCGGGTCTTTAGGACCGGCGAAAGCCAGTATCGGCTCAACGGAAAGTTGGTGCGGCTCAAGGACGTCAAGAGCCTGCTGATGGACACCGGCCTGGGGATCCGCGCCTATTCGGTGATCGAACAGGGCAGGATCGGGATGATCCTCTCCGGCAAACCTCAGGAGCGCAGGCGATTGCTCGAGGAAGCGGCCGGCATCACCCGCTACAAGACCCGCAAACGGGTCGCCGAGGTCAAGCTCAGCGAGGCCGAGGCCAACCTGATGCGGCTCGACGACATCGTCTCCGAAGTGGAACGGGCCTTGCGGCGACTGAAGCGGCAAGCGAGCGCCGCGCGACGCTATCAGGAGCGCGAGGCGGAGTACCACCAGCTGCTCGAAGGGGTCTTGCTCGGCCGCTGGTCCACCCTGCAGCACCAGCTGCTCGCCATCCGCGAAGGGCTCGCCAATGCCGGCGACCACGAGTCGCGGCTCGCCGCCGACCTGACCCGCGACGAGGCGCGGCTGATCGAGGGGCGCGAGCAACTAGACAAGCTCTCGGTGGAACTCGCCGACAAGCACGAGCACCATGCCGAACTGGCCGCCCGTATCGAAGGTCGGCAAGAGTTCTTGAAGGCGACCCGCGGTAGCGTCGGCGAGTTGTCCCAGCGCACCGCGGTCAGCCTGCGCATGGCCGATCAGCGCGAAAAGGACGACCTCGCCCACTCCACCAGCCTCATCCAACTAGCCACCCGCCGACAAGAACTCCAGGCCGAACTGGCCGGTGCCCAGAGCGAAGTAGGGCGCGACGAAGAGCGCCTGGCCAAAGCCGAAGCGCGGCTCGCCGCGAGCACCGCGCAGATCGAAGAGAATCGCTCGTCGCTGCTCGAAGCGGTCAGTCAGATCAACGGTCTGCGCAATCGCCTGCACCAGGAAGAGATCGAACTCGAGAAGGGCAACTACCGCCAAAGCCGACTGAGCGATGAGATCGACCGCCAGACCCACCAACTGAAGGGGGCGCAAGAGGCGCTAGAGATCGCCCGCGGCGGGGTCGAAGAGCTGGCCCGGAAACTCGCCGAACACCGGCGCCAGCGCGACACCCTAGCCCGGGAACTCGAAGAAACGGTCCGTCGCGAGGCCGAAGCCACCGAGCATCGGCAAGGGCTCGAAGAAGAGCTCGCCACCGCCCGCCAGCGGCAGAGCCTCCTGCGCGAGCTCAACAAGGCCCACGCCGAAAAGAGGACGCGTCTCGAGAAGGCTCTGGCCGCCGCCGGCATCGCCTCCCCCCAGTACCTGGCGCAACGGCTGAAGGCGGCTCCCGGCTGGGAGCGGGGTCTGGATTTCTACCTCGGCGCCCTGGCCGATGCCGTCGTCCTCGACGACGAACAAGGCCCCGAGCCGCTCGCCCTCGCCCACGCCCTGGCCGGCGGCCGCGCCGGTGCCAGTCTGTTGCGCCCCTTGCCGAAGGCCGCGCCGCGCCACGAGATCGACGACACCGCCATTCACCTCTCCTTAGGTGAGGCACTGGGGCTAGCGCCCGCGATCGCCGCATCGCTGCCACCCGCCTACCTGGTGGAAAAGGCCACCGACGCCGCCCGCCTCGCCCGCCTCCACCCCGGCGTCGCCTTCATCAGCCGCGAGCAAGTGTGGGCCACGGGAGGGTTGCTCCATGTCGAGGGCGCCAAAGCACAGCCCGGGCTGCTGCAACGCGAGCGCGAACTGGCGGAACTGAGCACACGGGGAGAGCGGCTGGAGGGCCAACTCGCCGAGGCGTTAAGCAAGGTCGAAGAGCTGGTCGGCGAACGTGCCCAAAAGGCTCAACAGGCCCGCCAACTCGATCAAACCATCGCCGCTCTCGCCCAGCAAGAGGCGGTCTCGCGGGCCCGGCTGCAAGACTCGGAAACGCAGCATCAGAGGCTCCAGGCACAGCACCGGACGATGGTCGAAGAACAAACCGAGATCGACGGCGAGCTGGCCAAGGTCAGCGAACGACGCCAGCGGCTAAGGGACGATGTGGTGCGTTCAGAGGCCCGCCACGTCGAGTTGCAGAAGGCCTTCGATCGTACCCAAGAGGCCGTCGAAGCCGCCAAAGCGGAGCGCGAGGAGCTGCGTACCGAAACGGCCAGCCATCGCGGCCGTCTGGAACTCGTCCACGAGCGCATCACCTCGCACGATCGCGAAGCCAACCGATTGAAGAACGAAGTCCAGGAAGGGCTAGAGCAAGTCAAGCTCTGGCGCCAAGAGGCCGAGCGCCTCCAGCACCGGCGCGGCGAGCAAGAAGCCGGAATCGAAACGGCACAGAACGAACTCAGCACCGCATTGGAGCAGCGCAGCGCGGCCCAGGAGCTGGTGCTCGACGCACAGCGCATCCTCGACCAACAGCGCGCCGTCCTACTCGTGACCACCACGACCAGGCGCGCGCCGGCGTCGAGGAGCTGCGCATCAACCAAGCCTCGCTTGGCGAAAAGGCCGACCAGGTCACCGGCCTCTTCCTAGAGTCGTTCTTTCGCCATCCTTTGGACCCACCGGATCTGCTGCGCGTTCAGCCGACGAGCGAGCCGGCTGCAAGCGAAGCAGAAGATACCGAGACCATCGAGGTCGAAGAGGGAGCCGAGGGAATCGGTACCACCCCAAGGGCCGAAGACGCGGCACAAGCCGCACCGACGAGCAGCGAAGAAGCCGCTAGCGAAGAACCCTCGGCACTCGACAGCACACCGCCGGAGGCCCCCTTCGAGCGCAGCGAAGAAGAACCCGAAGCCACCCCGCTGCCACCGATCCCGGAAGTCCTCGACGCCAGCCAACTCCCCACCGTCCCCGAAGATCTCGAGGACATGGAATTCGACCTCGGTCGCCTCAAAGCCA
>QIHU01000315.1 GCA_003231035.1 Acidobacteriota bacterium | reverse complement strand
GCTTGGAGTTCCCGCCTAGCGACCTAAGCCGGCGGGCACCGCCCTGTGGAGTGCACGGATCGGCTCGTGAAGGATCAGCGCCCGTGCGTGTCTGAACCCGCAGGGTGAGTTGCGCGGGCGCCCGTAACGAGCCGATAAGGAGTGCAGCCATGCCGCCGCCGCCGGCGCCCGGGAGCGTAGCGGGAACTCCGAGCCGCCTCCCCCGTTAGGCTGGCTTCCGCCCAGCACAAGCCACCGTAGTCCCCGGCAGCCGCAACTGCCGATCCGCCACCCCCCCCGGCGCCCGTCGCCCGAGTTTCTCGGCGATCAGGTCGAGACTGAAGTAACTCGCGTAAGGCAACGCCTCCACCCGGTCGCACCCCGCCGTCTCCAGCAGTCGAGTCAATGTGGGCCGAGTGAAGTAGGTGACGTGCTCGGGCAACTTGAAGAACGGCCACCGCTTGCCCATCAGAGGCCGCCAGAAGCCGCCCATGTCGGGGCAGGCAAGGAAGATCCAGCCGCCCGGGTTCAACCGCTCAAAGAGCTGTTCGACGAAGGGCCTGGGGTGGTAGATGTGCTCGATCACGTGGATGCAGGCGATCAGGTCGAAGCGCTCTGCCTTGGGGATTTCGTCGAGGCCGCCCAGGTAGACGGTGTCGGCGAAATCGCGCGCCTTGGCGGCGGCGCCGGCCGAGTAGTCGGTGCCGGCTCGGTAGGAGAAATGGCTCCTGGCTTCGTCTAGGAAAAAACCGTAGGCGCAGCCGACTTCCAGCAACCGGTCGCCTTCGATACCGCGCCCGGCGAGGTCGCGCAGGAGTTTGCGGAAGGTGGTGCGCAGGGTTGCCTCCTGGGCGCGGTAGCTCGAATAGCCGGGACCTTCGGCGCCTTCGAAGTAGGAGTCTTCGGCGTAGGCGGCGAGCATCGCCTCTTCGGCGAGCCGTGGCGAGGTGTACCAGAGGTCGCAGCGGTTGCAGCGCACCACGCGATACGGCGGGAAAGTGTAGCCGCCGGGGGCCGGGTCGTTGGCCCCGCAGAGGGCGCACTCGGCCGCTTCGAGTTGGGCGTTGCCGGGTGAGTCCACGGCGTGGTGAGGTCTGGGCATGAGCGGAGTGGGGGGGGGCGATGGCGGCAGGAGTATAGCTGCTACGCTCGCCGGGTGAATCCGGGCCTACCGCTGCTGCTGCTCGCCTGCCTGCTTCCCTGGTTGATTCGGCGCCGGGAGGCGACCGTGGCCTGGGCGTTGATCGGTGTGGTGTCGATGGCGCTTCTTTGGCCTGCTTTGTCGCGGGTGGACGGCATCCCCAGCCCTTCGGCGACGCTGGAGCGGTTGGAGCCCTGGAAGGCCACCCTGGCCGTGGACGCCAACGGCCCACCGCCAAGCGGGGGCCTCGACGACGTCACCTTTCAGGTGGAGCCCTGGTTGCTCTTCCTGCGTCATGAGCTGCGCGCGGGGCGGCTGCCGCTGTGGAACCCGCATCAGTCGTCCGGCACGCCGTACTGGGCCAATGGGTCGAGCGCGCCGCTCTTTCCCTTGCACCTGCTGTTTGCCCTGTTGCCGGTGCAGCTCGGCTTCCTGTTGTTGCCTTGGCTACGGCTGGTGATCGGGGGGCTGGGGGCCTGGTGGTTGGCTCGGGAGTTGGATGTGGACCACCCGTCGGCGCTGTTGGCGGGGCTGCTCTTTCCGCTCTCGGGTCGACTTGTTGGTTTTCTGCTCTACCCGATGGGCAACGCCCTGTGCTTGGTGCCGTGGATCTTTGTCGCCTGCGAGCGGTTGGCCTCGCGACGCCGCGGAGGGCGGCTGCTCGCTGGCTTGACCGGCCTTCAGTTGCTGGCGGGTCACCCGGAGACGGCGGTGATGACCGCCCTGTTGAGCGCCGTGTACCTCTTGGCGCGCGGGGGTTGGCGGGGGCTGCGGTTGGTGGGTGGGCAGGATGGTGGCGGCTCGGGTGGCTTGTGGGGGCGGTTCGCCGCCGCCTGGGCGGTGGGGGGAGCTCTCGCCGCGATTCAGATCCTGCCACTTGCCTTCTATCTCTTCAGCAGCACTCGCTGGTCGGCTTGGCAGCCTTCCGAACCGATGTCGTTGGTCCTGGCCGGCCGCGTGGCCTTGCGTTTCTTTCTACCCGATGCCTGGGGCCATCCAGCGACCGGCGATTTTTGGGGTCCTTTCAACTTTGTTTCGACCACGATCTACTGCGGTGCGCTCACCCTGCCGCTGGCCCTCGCCGGGGCGGTGCTCGAACGACGGGATCGGCGCTGGCTGGCGGTGGTGGCGATGACCCTCTTCGCCCTGCTCGGCGCCTTCCGCTTGCCGCCGGTCGAGCCGCTATTGATGATCTTGCCGGTGGTGCAGAAGGGGTTACACCACTACCTCGCCTTCGGCTTCAGCCTGGGGTTGGCGCTACTGGCCTCGGCGGGGCTCAGTCGTTGGTTGCGTGCCCAGGCCGGAGGGGCGGCGACGGGGGTGGTGGCGGGCTCGATCTTGACCTTTGCCGCCCTGGCCTCCGGCTGGTGGGTGTGGGCTGGCGAGTGGGCCGAGCGCGGGCAGACCGGTCGCCAGGCGATGGCGACGGTGGTGACCGGCGGCCTAGTCTTGCTGCTGCTGGCGAGCCTGCGTGCCTCGTCAAGGGCGCGGTGGCGGTGGCTGCCGCTGCTCCTCAGCTTGGTGGCGGCGGATTTGTGGTGGGCTCACCATCGTGCCAACCCCGGCCTCTCCGCCGCTCGCCTCTATCCGCGCTCCGAGGCCCTCGCCTGGCTGGAGGGCCAGAGTGGCCAAGGTGGCGAGCCCGGTCGGATCACCGCCACCTCCTTCGCCTTGCGGCCCAACGCTGCCATGGTCCATGGCCTCCATGATGTGCGCGGCGACGATTCGCTCAAACTGGCCCACTACGAGAAGCTCTACGGTGAAGAGTTTGGCCGCACCCACCCGACCTTCTTCCGCCCGATGGAGCGCTGGGACAGCCCCTGGCTCGACCGTCTCGGGGTGCGCTGGGTGCTAGCTCCATCGGGCGCCGCCGCCCGCGCCGCCGACTGGCGGTTGCGCTACGACGGCCAGGATGCCCGCCTCTTCGAGCGCCCTTCGGCCTTGCCGCTGGTGCGCTGGCTACCGGGGGAGAGTGGGGGCTTGTTGCGGGTTGTCTCTCGCGCGCCGGGTCGCTGGCGGGTGGCTTGGACCACCCAGCAGCCTGCGCGGTTGGTGGTCGCCGAAACCTGGGCTCCGGGCTGGCGGGCGCGGGTGGATGGCCGCGCGGTGGATCTGGCGCGCCTCGACGAAGTCCTGATGGCGATCGATCTGGAAGCTGGCGAGGGTGAGCTCGAACTGACCTACCGGCCACCAGGGTTGGTGTGGGGAGCCTTGCTCTCAGCGCTGGGCTTGGTGGCGCTGGTCGGTTTCGCTCGCCTGGAGCCGCGCCCAGCAGTGGACTAAAACAGGCCATGCGGGGTGTGCGATTTTGAACACCCCTGTTGGCGAGCGCACGGTCGTCGCGGCCACACAGGCTGAAGAATGGGGTTTTCGCGGTTGGCACGGCCAGTGCAATCTTGTCGCCTCGTGATGAGTACGATGGATCGCGAGATTTCGACCCAAGCCCGTTGGCGGCACAACTTCAAGAGGGCACTGCCGATTGTGGTTGCCCTGGGAGTCGCCTTCTTCCTCTTGCGCGGTGTCGCCGGTTTCTTGAAGCCCTCCCTCAAACGGTCACGTGTGCGCATCGGCACGGTCGAGCGCGGCCCCCTGGCGGCGGTGCTCACCGGTGCCGGCAGCGTGCGGCCGGCGAGCGACCAGGTGATCTCGAGCCCGGTCGAAGGGCGCGTCTTGCGCGTCTTGCGCCAACCCGG
>QIHU01000630.1 GCA_003231035.1 Acidobacteriota bacterium | reverse complement strand
TGATGCCGGACATGGGAGCGCTCTACCTGACGGTGCACAACCCGGGCCCGCAAGGAGACCGGCTGCTGAGCGTTGAAGTCGGGATCGCCAGCGTCGCCGAGACTCACGAGACCGTCGAGGAAGAGGGCGTGATGCGGATGGTGGCTCGACCGCAAGGATTTGAGGTCCCGCCCTCGGGGCAGTTGGTTCTCGAACCGGGCGGTAAACACATCATGTTGTTCAACCCTCAGGAGCCCGAGGGGGAGACGGTCCCAGTGGTTCTTCACTTCGAGAAGGCTGGCGCCGTCGAAGTCGACGCCACCGTGTCCAGTGTCGGCGGCTCGCAGGGTCATCCCGAGGATCATGAGATGGATCACTCAAGGGATTCTCATAGCGGTGGGAACTAGGAAAAACCATGGACGACGATAGGCAATCGAGCGACAGCGCCGGCCGGGGTGCTCGCAAGCGTCGCGCGGCGCGGGTGGACCAGCAACGCCGCCAGGCGCTGAGCTGGTTTGCCCAACCCGGAGTGGTGATCTTCGCCATCGCCCTGCTCCTCGCCCTCGCCGGCTGGGGGCTGGTGTGGTGGAAGAGCCGGCAGATCACCGTGCGCCAAGCGACCATCGACGGCCTGGAACTCCACTTGGAGCAAGCTCGCTGGGTGTTGGACCAGATGGATCACGGAGAGAACTTCCGCAAACCCTCGACCATGATGCCCGATATGCCCAAGTGGGGGTCGCAGCGCGTCACCGTCGAATTGGCGCTCTTCAACCGTGCCGAAACCGACCGGGAATTCGACGGCGGAGAACTCTTCTTGGTACCCGAACTCGGCGAGGAAGTTGAGCCGATGGGGGCCCAAGTCGGCCGCGCGCGCATCGCCCCGGGCCATCGGTTGAACACCGCCGTTCACTTCGATTTCGATACCACCCAGCCGCACGGCAAGCTGCGGGTCGAGTGGCGACGCGGCGACGAGTCGGTCTATCTACCGATTCCAGAACCGGCCGAGCACTACCACCTGCGGCCGCGCGACGGCGAGCTGAACATGCCGCCCGACGCGCGCATGGTGCAACCCCTGGGCAAGGCCGACCGTGGTCGCGACCTCTTCGTGGGTATCTTCGGGTGTGTCGCCTGCCACGGCGATCCAGAGATCCCAGGAACCAATAATGTCGGGCCGCACCTGGCTGGCGTCGCTTCGGTGGCGGACAGTCGCGTTGAAGGGGTGCCCGGCATGCAGTACCTCTACGAGTCGATCCTCGACCCCAATTCCTTCATTGCTCCAGAATGCAAGGACGGTCCATGCCAGTCGCCCTCGGCCATGCCCGAGTACGGCAGTCTGATGAGTGTCCAGCACGTGGCCGACCTGCTGACCTACCTGATTGAGCTGCGGGCGGCGGCGGAAGAAGAAGAGCCCTCGGCAGCGAGCGGTTGAGCTGCTTTGCGCCGACACCGCCTTGTCGCGGACCGTTGGGGTGACACAAAAAAGCGCCGAGCCCTCCGTGGAGAACTCGGCGCTCTGCTTTTTGCTGGGGGTCGCGATCGGCGGCTAGGGCGTAGTCACGTCCCAGGCGCCGGTGTCGCCGGATTCGAAGCCGTCGCCGAAGATGGATTCGGCGGCGGCGCCCAGCGCGTTCATCGGTAGCAAGGCGCCGAGGTCGGCGATGATCGCTTGGATAGGTACACCGCGGTTGCGGGTATCGCCGCCGCCGCCGGTGGCGCAGAAGGTCGCCCCACGGCAGTGGTGAATGGCCACCACCAGGTGGTCGGAATAGCCGAGCACCGCGGAGCCGGAAGAACCGCCCTGGGTGTCGGCCCAGTAGCCGATATCTCCGGGACCGCCGGAGCAGGCCGGGGCGCTGATCGACGAGGCGTAGGTGAAGCCGCCCAGCGCGACGTCGGCGGGATAGCTGGAGAGCATCGCGAAGCGCTTGCCCCAACCGGCCGGGTGCTGAACGAGATAAATGCGCTCGTTGAGCACGGCGCCGGTCTCGCGCAACTGCATGTAGCCGTAGGCGGCATTGAGGTCGGTGCCGGTGCCGGTTGAGGTGTCGGGCAGTAGCAGGGCGTAGTCGAGGGCGTTGTCGTCAGTGATGAAAGTGCCGCCGGAAGCCTCGATGGTGCCAGAACAGGCTAGGGAAAAACCGCAGTTGGTGGCGCAGCTCGCACCCTCCGCCATGAAGTCGAAGTCAATGTTGTTCATCTGGGCCTGCGAGGTGACGCAGTGCTCGTTGGTCATCACATGGCCTTGGGAGCCGAGGAGCCAGCCTGTGCAGTGGGCATTGCCGTTGAGGGTCAGGCGCACGGCGGCCCGCGCCTCCTCGTAAGCCTCCGGCTCTGAGACCTGGTAGCACTTGGCCTCTTCCGTATCGTCGGCGGTGCATAGCGACTCGCCATGGAACCGGGGTGGCACCAGGTTCATCTCTTCGCCGAGACCGAGCGCCCAGTAGGTCTCGATCTCCACATCGCTGTAGCCGCGGCCGTATTTGTCGATCTCATAGCCGAAATGGCTCTCGTTCGAAGCGCTGAACAGCTCGATGATGGCGGTATCGCCCTTGATATGGGTGGCGAAGAAGCCTTCTGGCGTATTGCCGAGGCCGTGGCGGCCATGGCCGGTGTATGCCCAGTGCTGCTTGCTATCGGGAGAGCGGACAATCACCGTGTCGCCAGGCCCCAAATCCATGCGGGCGAAGTGAACGGAGATGTAGGTGGCGTCGGGGAAGAAGATCTCATCGCTCCAGCTGGGGCCGGAGAGGTCGTTGCTCGGGTAGGGGTGGGGGGTCGCTAGGGACTCCTGAACATGCTCACCCACAATGGCCGGACCGCGCAAGTCGGCGGAGGCTGCCGGGGCAAGGAGTAGGGCGCAGGCCGCGAAAGCCCACAAGACTCTGTTTTTCATCGGATTCAAACTCCTAAAACCAACTAACGAAAAAGGCTGCCCTACCTGTGCGAACTCACATCGGCGGGGCGGTCGATTGCTCATGGACCCCAGAGTCTACTACGCTAGCTGCGGATGGCTAGCGCACCGAACGCAAAGGCGCCGATCCCCCGTCGGGGAACCGGCGCCAAGAGCCAGAAACTTCGGCCGGCTAGGGTGTGACGACGTCCCACCCGGTGGTGTCGCCCGACTCGAAGCCATCGGTGAAGACGAGGTCGGCCGAGATGCACATGGTGAGGGTGGCGATGCGGACATCGTCGACCCACCAACCTTGGTCGCTGACCGATGCGTCGCAACCGAGACGCCAGCGGAAGCGGACGTTGGTGCTGGCAAAGTCGGCGAGGTCGACCTGGGCCTGCTCGAACGCCAGATTGTCGCCATGCCAAGCCTGTCGACCGCCCAGGGCATTGGCCGAAGTGTTGAGCGCACCGGGGTAGCCGCCAGCGAGGAAGCGGCTGGTGTTGGCCGCGATGGCCCCGCCGTCGCCAGCCAGAATGTCGAACCAGGTAGTACCGCCGTCGGTCGAGTACTCGAGAACACCGCCGTCCCAATTGATCTCGGTGTTGTAGCGGTGCCAGAACGACAAGGTTCCGCCTTCCGCCGGGATCGCGACATCGGCGACCATCTCGACACTCTGATCTTTGGTCGACCCTTCGTCGGCGGTGAACCACGATGTGGTACCAGAGGTGGCCATGGTGGTGACATGAGCCCAAGGCGTACCGCCGGTACCGGTAGTGGTCCAGTCAGCGGTGCCGCTTTCCATGTCGTCCAATGTTGGTGTCCTCATTGCCGCCCGCGCACGGGCCGGTGCCATTGCCCGAGTCGTCTTCGGCGCGCACCACGTAGTAGTACGGGATGCCGCTGTTGACGTCCAAGTCCGCGTAGCTGGGACCGGCGACGCAACTGGCCAGCAGGTTGGCGGCTCCCGGAGTAAAGCCGCTTACGGTGGAACGGTAAATGTTGTAGGTCAGGCCGGTGCCGCAATTCTCGGTGGCGGCGTTCCAAGTGACGTCCACGTCGCAAGTCGCGCTGCCGGCGCTGGCCGCAGCGTCGGCGCCCGCGAAGGTTGGAGGCAAGGTGCACAGCCCGGTGGCGGTGGCTTCGGCACAGGTGCTGAAATTCGACTCACAGTTTTCGGCCGAGATGAAGCTCTTAATGGCGTAGGAATAGGTGGAGCCGCCCGAGACGGCGGTGTCGACGAAGGTAGTCGACAGCTGGTTGGCTGAGACGAGTTCGCCACCCACGA
>QIHU01000482.1 GCA_003231035.1 Acidobacteriota bacterium | reverse complement strand
CGGTGATCATCGCGCCGTCGGGAATGGCGGAGGTATCGAAGGAGACGATGCCATGGATGGCGCTGGCGCCGTCATCGCCCACCCGCACCGCCTCGGTCCCTGAGCTCACGCCATCGGCCCAGCCGTCGCGATCGCCGCCCTGCGAGAAAAAGGTGGCCGAGGGAGTGCCGCGAAAACGGGGGAAGAAATAGCCGGCCATCTGGTGGCTGATCTTGAACTGATAGCCGTCGAAGTCGAGGTGGATGGGGTCGGCCGGGATCCCACCGACGGTGCGGAAGTTCTCGCGTAGCGTCGGCAGCAGCGGATTGCCCCCCGGAAAGGGCGAGTAGGCGGGCGCCGTCAGCCCCGGCCGCGGCAGCAGGCCCGGACCAGTCACGCCGTCGCCATAGTGGTGATGCATCAAACCGACGCTGTTGTCGAAAAAGAGGCTCTGATCAGCGTTGGTCCAGCCGATCCGCAACCCCTCCACCAGTACATTCATCGCGTTCAGCTCTTGATCGGTCACCAGGGCC
Organism: Acidobacteriota bacterium; assembly: GCA_003231035.1. GTDB lineage: Bacteria > Acidobacteriota > Thermoanaerobaculia > Multivoradales > SZUA-115 > SZUA-115. The sequence continues at coordinate 7,090 of QIHU01000482.1, read as the reverse complement.
CCGACCGGATCGCGGCTGAGATCGTCCCGCTTGGGGCAGGCGTAGATCCAGCACCACAGGAGGCTAACGTTGAAGTTCGGATACTCGTAGCTCGACAGGAGCACGTCCACACCCGGTACCGCTTGCGCGGCGTTGATGATCGCGCGGGTATCGGCTTCGATGGTCGCGAACAGAGCCGCCTGCGACCCCGGGACGTCCAGATCCATATCCTTGTACCAGCCGCCCTCCGAACGGCCCGCGAGAATATCGTTGCCGCCGATCGAAAGGAGCACGGTGTCGATCGTTGGATTGGCCACCAGGTCGGCCGTCATGTTGGCGACCCAGGGGTAGCTGACCGTATCGGCCCAGTGACGAGCCTCGCTCCCGGAAACGGCGTACTCCGGCCCGCTGTAGCCGGCCCCCGGATCGGAATTCAAGGAGCGGCTGATCATCGCCTTGTCGGCGTGGCCGAACTTGTCGAACAGAGCGTTGTGCGAGCCGTCGTCCCACATGTACTGCGCCCAGCTATCCCCCGCCAACAAGACCCGAGGCACCGCCCCTGGCGCTGGGCAAGCCGGCGGCGGCGCCGCTTGGAGCGGTAAGCCTAGCGCCAATATGAGCACCGCCGCACGGGCAATGCCGCGGCTCTGATTCCGGGCCATGGCCTTCCCTTCGCTGATTTGAGAACGTTCTGAGAAGTAGACCCTATCAGCCCTCGACGGGCTCTCGACGGCTCCGTGTGCCGCGCCAAACCAAGTAGACCTCCAACGCCAGTGGTACCGCTCCCCAGATCAACGTCGGCGGTGGTACCAGTTGGGCCAACCACTCGAGCAACCGCCCCCCATCCGACTGTTAGAGTCCATGCCATGCAATTCGACCTAGACCGTGCGATTTCAGTCTTGTCCAGAACCCCCGCGGTGTTGCGCAGCCTGCTGAGCGGCCTCGATGAGGGTTGGATTCAGGGGAACGAAGGCACGGCACCGCCCTCCCCTTCACCCCCTTCGACCGCTTCGCTCAGTTCGAGGCGAGCCAAGGCCACTCGCTCGAACAACTTCTGGATGAGTTCGAAGAGCTCAGGCAAGGGAGGCTCGAAGAGCTGCGGGCTCTGGAATTGACCCCTGAGTCTCTACAGCTCGTCGGCGCCCACCCCGAACTGGGCAGGGTCACCCTGGGCCAACTTCTCGCGGTTTGGGTAGTCCACGACCTCGGCCATATCGCGCAGATCACCCGGGTGATGGCCAAGCAGTACGGCGGCGAGATCGGACCTTGGAAGACCTATCTGCCGATCGTCCAGGGTCGAAGCGGTTAAGGCCATCGTCGGCCACCGACCTACCGAGCCAAGCGCTGCCTAGCCGTCACTCAGCCGTCACCCCCGGCGCCAGCGCACAGACGGCGCCTTTCTCGGCCCTCGCGGAACCGCAATGGGCGATGACCAGATTCTGGCTCGGGTCGATCAGTTTGCCTTGCCAAGTGCCGTTGGACTGATAGTCGATCTCCAAGTACCCGAAGGCTGCTTTCGGTCCTTGCGGAGTACTCACCTCGGCCCCCGTGGCCAGCACCGCCACCGGCAGGCCTTCCAGGGTGGTGGTGAACTTGCCGGTGGGCGGGCTGGGATCGAGCGCCACCCCGCTGGTGCCGACCACCACCAGCGGCGGCCGAGCGCCGGCAAAGGTCAAGGCCTGGAAGCGGTGCATATGGCCGGCCAGAAGCAAATCGACGCTCGCCGGAAGCGAACCACCGAGCCCCTGCTTGATCGCGACTTGCAGGGTTTGGTTGATGCAACCGTAGCGCTCAGCCGAGGTGCAGCCGGTGCTGTTGTCGCCCTCGAATTCGGTGACCCCCCAAGTAGGGCGATGGGAGATCAACCAGCCGTGCCCTTGGCTCGGCGCCAGCTCCGCCAGCCGCTTCATTTGCTCCGTGTAATGGGCGACGAACGGAGTGTTCGAGAAGGAGTCGCAGGCGTTGGCCGAGTCGAGCACCAGCAGGCGTAGCGAGCCCACATCCACGGCGTACGGAGGCACCAGAACGACGTTGTCGATCGGGTCGCGGCTCGGGTCGGGCAGCGGGCAGGAAAGCTGGCCGGCTCCCGTGGGCGCCAGGTTTGAGCCAGCATCCAGAAAATAGAACCACCCCGGGCCCGCACGGCTGCACAACTCGTGGTTTCCACGGGCGAAAACCCACGGCGAGGTCGCCAGGAGCGGCTTGGCGGCGGAGAAGAAATCTTCGCGCCAGGCGGCCCAGCTATCCGGCAAATTGGCCGCGGGAGAACTCTGGCTGTAGAAGCTGGCCCCAGGCGCCTGGCCGCAGTGTTCGGCCTTGCCCGTGCCATCGCCAGCATCGTAAGTCCAGTTGGCGACCTGCTGGCGGGGCTGAGAACCGGCCTCGGTGAACAGGATCTTGCTGGTCGTGCCACGGTAGTTGTAGTCGCCCATGTGGAGCACCAGATCCGGCGACGAAGCGGCAGCGGCAGCGGCGAGGGTGGCAAACGGCTGGGCCGCCGCGCCGGCTGGACACCCGTCCGTGGAGCCGGCTTCTTGCAACTTGCAACCGGTGTCGCCCATGACCACGATTCGAGTTGGGTCCTCGTTGACCGTCGGCAGCGCCACCTTTCCGTCCGCCAGCACCACTTGTAGCTTCTGCCCCACCCCGATGCCGGCCTCACAGACGATCACCGGAAAGTGGTAGGGATTGGCGCGCGGGGTCATCGAGATCGACGCCTCTCCTCCACTGATCGACGGGCAGGCAAAGCCCGGATCGGTGACCACCCGCGCATAGGCCACGGTGGTCGACGCGCCGGAACCGCCGTCCACGCCAGCGAGCAGGACGTACGCCGCATGGACCGCGCTTCGCGGCGGCGGCGAGGTTGCCGAGGAGGCGGCCAGGGTGCTACCGCCAAGCAACCAAGCCAAAGTGGTAAGCCAAAGGACGGACGGACGGAAAGGGCGAAACGACATGCGAGTACCTCCAATGCGGCCGGCGAGCCGGTGCGCGATCGTGAATGGAGAGACGATGAGCCTTTTGGATGAGCCTTTTTTAAGGGTGGTGGTTTCACCGCAAATCATTTCACGGAAGGTCACTGGCCTCATCCTCGCTACGGTCAGACTTGCTATCCGCCCTAAAAATATGAGACAGTAGCATACCGACAACTACTGGAACTCGCGAACTTTGGTTCGCCTAGAAACACCTCTACTGCTCTCACGGAGGACTTACCCATGACTCGTTACGCCCTCGGCGCGGTGATACTGACAATCTCGGCCACCGCTCCCGCCGCGGCGGTGATCGGCACCGCCGACGTCGTGCCTGCCGCCACCCTGCTGCTCCCCTACTTCGAAGTCCAATTCTCCGGCTTCAGCGATCCACCCATCCTGCCCGGCCCGAACACCCGATTTTCGGTCACCAACGCAAGCCAGCACCCGGTGATCGTTCACTTGACTTTGTGGACTGACTGGTCCGTTGCAACCCTCGGCTTCAATGCCTACCTTACTGGGTACGATCTCATGGAGGTCGATTTGAGAGCCCTATTCGCTCAAGGGACGATCCCCGGCACCTCACACAGCAACCTGACGATCAGCCCACTGGGGGACTTCTCCAAACCCACTAGCCCGTCGACCGGCGTCGGCGCAGGGGTGACGAGTTGCGACGCTCAGCTGCCACTGCCTGGCCTGCCAGTCTTCTTACGCGATCACATCCGCAACGCTCACACCGGCCAGCCCTCGTCGGCCGTCGGCGGCGCCTGTAGCGGCGCCGACCACGGCGACGGCTTGGCGCGCGGTTACATCACCGTGGACAATGTCAGCTTGTGTACCCTCGACTTTCCAACCGACGCCGGCTATTTCATCAACGGCGGCAACGGCGCCGCCAGCAATGAAAACGTCCTACTCGGCTCGTACCAATTCCTCGACCCCAGCAAAGACACGGGATTCGCCGGCCCGATGGTGCACATCGAAGCCTCCAGCGACGATCCGCGCACCGGCCCTGGCGACTACACCTTCTACGCCCGCTATTCCGCTGGCGCGGACAACCGCGAGCCGCTCGCCACTTCGTTCTTCGCCCCCTACATCAACGGTCAAACCGACCTGATTGTCTGGCGGGATACGAAGCTGAGCCAGAGCCCGACGTCGTGCCTCAGCCCGCCCTCTTGGGTACCGTTGTCGCAGGCGCAGCTGCTGATCTTCGACCAGGAGGAGAACCCGGAGATCCCTTTGGTACCCCCCTTCCCTCCCCTCCCCGCACCACCGCCGCCTTTCCCGCTCGCGACCACCCGGGTGCGGGTCGGTTCACCCGACCTCCCGACCATCCCCTCGCTGGGTTGGATCTTCTCCAATCTCGACGTTGACACCGGCGGTCTACCCGCCTTTGGATCGACCGCCCAAGGGTGGATAACGGTGGTGTCACCCTTCGGGCTCGGGGTTTCCCAGGATGGTTTCGCCCTCGACAACGCCAGCGCTCCGTCCGGTGCGACGCTGCCCTGTCCCACCGAGGGCTCCCAGCCGTGCACAGAGGGCGCCGCGCCCAGATCGGTGACCGCGCCCACGGCGGCCGGCAGCCCCATTGCCGGACAGAAGGGAGGTAGCTGACCGATGAACCGCCAACTCCGCGCCAGCCGCCCCTGCCAACCAAGTGGCGCCCTACTCTTGGTCGCCGGCCTCCTCGCCGTTGCCGGCCTACGGCCAGCCGGCGCCGAGATCGGCACCATCGACACGGTGCCTGCCGCCACCCTCCTGCTACCCTACTTCGAGGTCGATCTCACCGACCCGCAGGGGGTCAACACTCTATTTTCCATCTCCAACGCGGGCGATGGCCCGGCGATCGTCAACGTCACCCTGTGGACCGACTGGTCGGTGCCAACCCTCACTTTCAACGCCTACCTGACTGGCTTCGACATCATGGACGTCGATCTGCGCAACCTCTTCGTGGCCGGTTTGCTACCCGCAACCTCACACAACAACAGCGCGGTCAGCCCGGTAGGTGCTTTTTCGGAGGTGACCAACCCGAACACCGGAGTGGGCCCCGCCACCGTCAGCTGTAACGCACTGCTACCGCTCCCATCGCTTCCATCGCTCTTGATCAGCCACATCGGCAACTCCCACACCGGGCAGAGCTCGGCGATCTTCGGCGGCGCCTGTAGCGGCTCTGCCCGCGGCGACAGCGTGGCGCGCGGTTACATCACCGTCGACAACGTCAACATTTGCACCCTCGACTTCCCGGGCGACCCCGGCTACTTTATCGACGGCGGCGTTGGGGTCGCCAGCAATGTCAATGCGCTGCTCGGCTCCTACCGCATTTGGGAGGAGGCTAACGGCGTCGCCCACGGCGGCGCGGCGGTGCATATCGAGGCTTCGAGCACCGATCCGCGGACCGCGCCCGGCCGCTATACCTTCTACGCCCGCTATTCGGGCGGCACCGACAATCGCGAGCCGCTGGCCAGCGCCCTCGCCGCCCCCTATGTCAGCGGGGTTACCGACCTCATCTACTGGCGCGACAGCAAACTCACCCACAGTCCGGTCAGCTGCGGCTCGATCCCCCTTCCTTTTCCGATGACCCATAACCAGGTCGTCCTCTTCGACCAGGAGGAGAACCCGGAAATCCCAGAAACCGACCCGTTCTCGCCGCCGATCGGCTGCTGCGCTATCACGCCGTTGGCCTTCGAGGCGGGCCGGGTGAGGGTCGGCTCGGCCGACTTCCCTACCTTCTACGACCGCGGCTGGCTCTACCTCAACCTGGGAACCAGCACCGGCTCCCCTCTGGACCCGTTGGCGCAGGGTTGGATGGCCGTGGCGGACCGTGATCCGAGCGGCCTCCTCATCACCGGCCAACCAGCCTGGCAGATCTTCAACACCTCCGAGGGCCAGGAAATCATTCTTCCCTGTTCTTCCGACTTCCCGCCACCGCTGTGCGGCACTTCCGAGGAGATCTTCTCCGACGGTTTCGAATCGGGTGGCTTAGGCGGCTGGAGCGTGACGGTGCCGTAATTTCGTCACCAGCGTGCAACCGCGAAATGCTAGCCTCCGCGAGGTGCGTCTTTCGATTTCGAAAGTCCCTGCTCTAGGAGGTGTGGATGCGAAAGTGGTCTGCGTGGGTAGTGTGTGCGGGGTTGTCGGCGGGGCCGCTCGTCGCCGGTGAGCCTTGCGTCGCGGGTATGGTCCAAGGCTACCCGTGTAGCAACGTGACTCTGCTGTCCCACCTCACGGTGGCCCAGCTCGGGACCTCCAACGTCTCCGACAACTGGGGTTGGCAGGACCCCTTGAGCGGCATCGAGTACGCGATCTTGGTGGCCAGAGAAGGCACGGTTTTTGTTAGCTTGGAAGATCCCGACAACCCTGTCGTCCTCGGGCGACTGCCTTCGCATAACAACCTCGACACCTTCATTCGCGACGTCAAAGTGCATGCCGACCACGCCTTTATTACCGCCGACCTGCGCACTGTCGTCGCGCCGCCGCTCGTCTTCACCGAGACCGCGCACTACACCGGCATCGACGAAGCCCACAACATCGCCATCGACCCCGTCTCTGGATACGGTTACGCGGTATCGAGCGACACCTGCAACGGCGGCCTGCACATGATCGATCTCAGCACGCCAACGGTGCCGCTCTTCGCTGGTTGCTACACGCAAGCCGGGAGCATCCACGACACCGTGTGTCAAATCTACAACGGCCCCGACGTGGACCATCAAGGCAAGGAGATCTGCGTCGCCGCCGACCTGACCGGTTTGGTGACCATCGTCGATGTCACCGACAAAGCCAATCCCGCGACCCTGTCGATGACCCCGTATGCCGGCGCTTCGATCTCCCATCAAGGGTGGACCACCGAGGACCAGCGCTACTACATCCACGGGGACGAGGGCGACGAACCACACAGCGGCACTAAGACCCGCACCTTCGTCTTCGACATCCAGGACCTCGACAACCCCTTCCTCGCCGGCACCTACACGGCGACCACCAACGCCACCGATCACAACCAGTACGTCCGCGGTAACCACGTCTTCCAGGGCAACTACCGCGCTGGGCTTAGGGTCCTCGAGATGGGCGACCTGTCGGTCGGCGAGCTGAGAGAAGTCGCCTTCTTGGATACGCGGCCGCTGAGTGACTCGAACAGTCTCGGCGGCGCTTGG
>QIHU01000422.1 GCA_003231035.1 Acidobacteriota bacterium | reverse complement strand
CCGAGAGCACGGTCAGCGATCTACTCGCCGCCGCCGGCCGAGCGCCGACCATCCGACTGGTGACCTACGACGACGAGAGCCGCGCTGAGGAGCGTAGCGAGGAACTCGCCGGTCATCTGGCGGCGATGATCGCGGACCCCACCTACCGCCGGGAGGATGTGGATGAGGGGAAGCTCGCCGAGTTCTCCGCTCGCCGGCTTGCCAGCCAGCTGGCGGCACTCTTGGATCGAGTCACCACGAAAGGCGAGGAGCGAGGGTGACGAAAGACCCTCTCTCGCCTCGCGGCCCGCTGGCGAGCGCCCGCGACCCGATCCGGCTGACCGTGGTGATGACCCACCCGGTGCAGTACCTCGCCCCTTGGTTTCGCCGCCGAGGTCCCCGAGATTGAGTTGAAGGTCCTCTACGCCACCGCCCCAACTCCGGCGCAGCAGGGGACCGGTTTCGCCACCGAGTTTGAGTGGGACGTGGCCTTGACCGAGGGCTACGACTGCCAGGTTCTCCGGCCACCTGGCGAGGGGATTGAGCTCTCCTCGGACTCCTACCGTGGCCTCGACGTGACCGAGATCGGCGAAGCGATTCTCGCCACCGCTCCCGATGTGGTGCTGGTTCCCGGCTGGCACTCGATCACCCTGCGACGCGCCATTCGCGCCTGCCGTCAACACCGCATCCCCCTGCTCTACCGAGGTGACAGTCACTTCGGGACGGCCCCCGGCGGAGCCAAGCGGTGGCTGTGGGAGCGCCGCACACGCTGGTTGCTGGGCCGTTTCGACGGTTGGTTGGCGGTCGGCTCGCGGGCTCGCGCCTACCTGGAACGACTTACCCCAGAGGGGCAGCGGCAGCGGATCTTCGAATCGCCACACGCCGTCGACAGCACCTTCTTCGCCACCGCCTCCGCCCCGTACCTGACGCCGCAAGGGCGCGGCGACGCCCGCCGTGAACTGGGCGTGGCCGGGCTCGCTCCGGTCCTCCTCTTCGCCGGCAAGCTGTCGCCGATCAAGCGGCCGCTCGACCTGATCCGCGCCGCCGCCTTGCTGGGTCAGGACCCTTCCTCTCGACCTCAGCTGCTGATTGCCGGCGGTGGCGAGTTGGAAGCGAGCTGCCGCGCCGAGGCGGCGAAGCTCGGCGTCGCCGTCCACTGGGCTGGCTTCCTCAACCAGTCCCAACTCGGTCAAGCCTACGCCGCCGCCGACTGTCTGGTCTTGCCCAGCGCCAGCGAGAGCTGGGGATTGGTGGTCAACGAGGCGATGGCCACCGGCCTGCCGGCGGTTCTCAGCGACGGCGTCGGTTGCGCCCCCGACCTGGTCGAGCCGGGGTTGACCGGCGAGACCTTCCCGGTGGGCGACGTACCGGCGCTGGCGGCGGCACTGGGGCGGGCGATTCAATACGCCCGCGATCCCGCCACCCGGCAGGCTTGCCAACAACAGGTGAGCCGGTTCAGCTTCCAAGCGGCCTCGGCGGGTTTGCTCGCGGGCTGCCGGGCGGTGGTCTCGCAGTCACCCCTGGCTCCCGAGGAGTCGGCGCCAGACCTCTCCGAGGTGCGCGTCCTCGCCTCGTGCGGCGGCATGGTGGTAGTCGCCGGCCTCGAACGGCAGACCTTCGAGATGCTGCGCACCCTGCGTGACGGCGGCGCCCAAGTGCACTGCCTGATCAACGACTGGGAGAACCACCGCATCCAGCCACTCGCCACGGCGATTGGCGCCACCGTCTCGCCGGTCTTTCACCGCGGCCGCCTCGACCGCCACACGCGCAATCCGCTGAAGCTGGCGGCGATGGCTTGGGGGCTGCTGCGCAGTAGCCGCGCCCTGGCCAAGGAGGCGCGGCGCTTCGGCGCCAGCCACATCTTGATCCCCGAGCTGGGTGCCTTGCTGCGCGCCGCGCCGGCCCTGCACCGCCTGCGCCGCCGAGGGGTGCGGGTGATCCTGCGGGTCGGCAACGCCCCCGAGCGCGGCCGCTTCTACCGCTTCGTGTGGAGCCGCCTCGTCCCCCGTCTGGTCGATCTCGCGGTCGCCAATTCTCGCTTCGGCTGGCTACGACTGCGCGAGGCGGGAGTGCCACCGGGCCAGACAGCGCTGATCCGCAATCGGGTCGCCCGGCGCGACCTGCCCACCCATCACGAGGTCGACAAGGTGGTCGTCCAACGGATACAAGCCAGGACCACCCTGTTGACCCTGGGCCAGATCGCTCCCTTCAAGGGCACCCATTTGGCCGTCGACGCGGCGCTCGAACTGCTGCGCCGGGGCCATGACCTGCAAGCGGTGATCGTCGGCAGAAAGCCCGAGTGGCCACCCGAGCTGGTCGACTACCACCGCGAGCTGGAGGCCAAGGTCGTGGCGGTTGGACAGGGGGAGCGCATCCACTTCGCTGGCGAGTGCCACGACATCGCCACCATCATGGAGCAGGCCACCCTCTTGGTGGCGCCAATCCTCCAGGAGGAGACCTTCGGCAATGTAGTGCTCGAAGCCGCGGCGAGCGGCTTACCCGCCGTGGTCTTCCCGCGCGGCGGTCTGCCGGAGTTGGTCGAGCACGAGGTGACGGGATGGATCACCGCCGAACCGACCCTCGAAGCCCTTCTCACCACGCTCGAAGAGGCGCTGGCCGACGGCGAGGGGCGTCAACGAGCAGGTCGCCGGGCCCGCGCCCGCTTCGGTGGCGAAGAGGGTCCGTATTCCGCCGAGCGCTACGCGGGCGACTGGCAGCATCTTTTCGCAGCACCATTTTCGCTAGCCAAGTAGATAGGATACGCCGGTGAGCGGACAACCCGAGTTGATGAATGGGGCGGTTGAAGGGGAGGCGAAGGAGGAGCCGGTGCGCACCCTCGACGCCGACTTCGCCAAGTATGCCGCCTCCGGCGCCTACCACTGGCGCGAAGTGGGCAGCCACTGGATTCATCACCACGCCTTCACCGCCGAACGCTACCGGCGCACGCTGGCGGTTCTGGGACCACTGGACGGCCAGCGGGTTCTGGACTATGGCTGCGGCGACGGCGCCTTGCTCGGCCAAATCTGCCGCGCGGTAGGCACTACGGGGGAGGCCCACGGTCTCGACGTCAGCGCCGACGCCCTGCGCCTGGCACGCCACATGCTCAACCAGCACCGCCTTACCGCCACCCTCCATGAGCAACCGGGAGAGCTGGAAGACAACCACTTCGACGCCATTGTCTGCGCCGAGGTCATCGAACACGTTCACCAGGTCGGCGAGCTGCTCGGCCACCTCCACCGCTGCCTCAAGCCGGGCGGCACGGCGGTGGTCACCACCCCGATTCGGCTCACCGAAAGACCGGAGGACCCCAACCACGTCCAGGAGTGGTTCCCGGGCGAGTTCGCCACCCTGCTCAAAGCGGGCCCTCTGGAACTTCTCGATCACCAAGAAATCATCCCGGTCGCCGCGGTCGAGGCCTACTTCTGGCGCCCGCCACTCTTCTTGCGGGTGCCGGTATTCCGGCTACTTTGCAACCTCCTCTCGATCTACGGCAGGGTCAACGCCTTGAGCTGGCTCAAGGTCCGTCCGCGCTTATTCATGACCCAACTGGCAGTCCTCAGAAAAGGGCCGGCCGACGCGAGCGCCGCCACGGCAGAGGCGCCATGAGCTGCCTCTGCGGCTGGGTGCCGGCCCACCTCGGCGCCGCCGGCCATGCGGAGTCGGTGGTCGCGGCGATGGGTCGCGCACTCACCGTTCACTCCGGCCAGAGCTGGGCCGCCTTTCATCTCGAGGCGGTGACCATCGGGGTGATCGATCTTCCTTCCGGCGATCGCGACGGGGCGCAAGACGCACACCGGCTCGCCGAGCGCGCGGCTGAACCCGCCGTGGCCGGCGTCGGTCGCCACTACCTGTGGATGGCCGGCGAGGCCTACGCCAGCGATGGCTGGGTCGAAGTGGAGAGCGCCGAGGAGAGCCGTACTCTCGCCTTCCGGCAACGGCTGCTCAGCGCCCTTCTCGACCACGGCCCGGAGGCAATCGCTCGACTCGACGGCGCCTTCCAGATCGCCCTCTGGGACAACGAGGAGCGACGGCTGACCCTGCTCAACGACCGTTTCGGCTCGTTACCGCTCTACGTCGGCACCAGCCGGGACGGGCTAGCCTTCGGCGGTGGGGTGCGCGGGGTCTTGATGGCTCCCGGTATCGACCCCGCCCCCGATCCCGAAGCCCTGCGCGAAGCGGTCAGCTTCGGCGGCTTCCGGCTCGCCGACCGCACCAACGTGGCC
>QIHU01000047.1 GCA_003231035.1 Acidobacteriota bacterium | reverse complement strand
TCGGGAGTCTGGAATCGCAACGCAAGATCGAGCAGCCAGACCGTGCCGCCTTGGGTCTCGCCGAGCCCCGGGCGCGGCTGATTCTAGAGCGAACCCAGGGCGGCGAGCTGGTGCTAGAAGTGGGTGCGGCTCTGCCCTCCTCGGAATCGATGATCGTGGCGCGGGCTGGCGAGGCGGTGGCGCACGTGGTCGCCAACCGTCTTTTCGAGACCGTGGCGCGCACTAGCGGGCAGTGGCGCGACCGCAACCTCTTTAGGGGCGAAAGGGCGCGGGTGGATCGGATCCGGTTGACCGTCGCGGGCGAGCCCACGGCGTGGCGAGGAGATGTGGCTGGAGAGTCCGATCACCGACCGCGCCGCGAGCGATCCGGTGGATCGTCTGCTCGAGGCCCTGGTGGGATTGCAGGCCGAGAGGTTCCTCGATGCGCACGACGAGTCCTCCAGCTCGCGGCTGGGGCTAGAGTCGCCGCGAGCCACCATTGAGGTTCTGGCGGACGATGGAACGGAGATTCTCAACCTGTCCTTGGGTAGTGTGTCCTTGGGCAACGGGGCCGAGGGCTCTGCGGGGGGCGCTCGCTTCGCCCGTGCCGGGGAAGAGTGGGTCGAGCTGGGGAGGAGCCTGGAAGAGTGGTGGTCGAAGCCGGTGGAAGAGTGGCGCTCGAAGAGGTGGACTGCGCTCGAGCCGTGGCAGGTGGATGACGCCACCATCGAGAGCCCGTCCGGTCGCCTCGTCCTGCGCCGCGAGGGGGTGGATTGGCAGCGCGAGGGGGTGGCGATCCCGTTCACCAGTGTCAGTGACCTGTTCGCCATGCTGAGCGAAACGCAAGCGGTCGCACTCGCGCCCGCGACGGTAGTGGCGGAGGCTCTGGGAACGCCGCTGATGACCTTGGCGCTAGCCGCCAGCGAGGGCCATGAAGAGACGCTGGCGCTCTATCCGGCCATCGACTCGTCGTCGAGCACCCTGCCGGCGACGGTGAGTGGTCGGGAGGTGGTTCTACTGCTCCCGGCAACGACCCTGACCAGTCTGGAAGCGAAGGTCGCCGCCATTCGAGCCGCGGAGCCACTACCGCAAGATGACTTTGAAGAGGACGAGGTGGTGATCAACGCTACCGAGGGCAACGATGAAAAGATGGCCCCACAATGACGCTATTCGAGATCATCGCCGCCCTGATTACCCTGGCGGCCCTGTTCAGCTACCTCAACCACCGTTTCCTCAAACTGCCCATGGCGATCGGGCTGATGGCCATGGGGTTGGTCACCTCGTTGGGACTGATCGGGGTGGGCCACTACTCGCCTGAGCTTTACGAGTTCGTCCGCCGTTTCCTCGATTCCGTCAACCTGGGGCAGACGTTGATGCAGGGCATGCTCGGCTTCTTGCTCTTCGCCGGAGCGTTACACCTCAACCTCGACGATTTACTGCGTCAGCGCGGGGTGATCACCCTGCTGGCCACCGTCGGGGTGACGCTCTCGACCTTCTTGGTGGCCTTAGTCTCTTGGTGGGTCTTCGGCCCGCTGCTGGGTTTCGACATGCCTTTCATCTGGTGTCTTCTCTTCGGCGCGCTGATCTCGCCGACCGACCCCATCGCGGTGATGGGAATTTTGAGCACCATGGGGGCGCCCAAGTCGCTCGAGACCAAGATCGCCGGCGAGTCCCTGTTCAACGACGGCGTTGGCGTGGTCGTCTTCCTGGCCATCGCCGGGGTGATCGGCTTTGGCCACAGCGGTGGCCAAGGAGGCTTCTCGGCCGTCGGTGTGGCCAAGTTGTTTCTCCTCGAAGCGGGGGGAGGAGCCCTGCTGGGCTTCGTGCTCGGCATGATCGCTTTCTGGATGCTGCGCAGCGTCGATCACTACCAAGTCGAAGTTCTCCTCTCGCTGGCCCTGGTGGCCGGGGGCTACAGCCTGTGCAGCCGGCTGGGGGTCTCGGGGCCGATCGCCATGGTCGTGGCTGGGTTGTTGATCGGCAACCAGGGGCGCATGCTGGCGATGTCCGACAAGACCCGCGACCATTTGGACCTCTTTTGGGAGCTGGTCGACGAAATCCTCAACTCGGTCCTCTTCCTGATGATCGGCTTCGAGATTCTGGTCTTGACCTTCACCCGCCAGCTCTTCTTGGCCGGCCTGCTGATGATTCCGGCGGTTCTCTTGGCCCGCATGATCGCGGTCGGGGTGCCGATCTCGCTGCTGCGGCTGCGCCGCCCCTTCACTCCGCACGCGGTCAAGTTCTTGACCTGGGGTGGCCTGCGCGGCGGGATCTCGGTTGCCCTTGCCCTGTCGATCCCACGGATGCTGCACGGTCACGCGGTCGCCGAACGGGATCTGATCCTGGCGGCGACCTACGTAGTGGTGGTCTTCTCGATTCTGGTCCAAGGGTTGACCGTCGGGCCGTTGCTCGGACGGTGGATGAAGGGCTCCGCGGACGACTGATCAGTTGCCGGCGTTCCCTTTCGGTGGGTCCGCTTTAGGTTGACCCAAGGCCAAGAGTTGGGTGGGGGTGCGAACCAGCAGCAAGCCTTCCGAAACCGCCGGGGTCGCCATCAGCGGTTCGTTGAAGTCGTTGACCGCGAGCTCTTGGTGCTCGCTTCCTGCTTGCAAGACGTAGAGCAACCCTTCCTCCGTCGGTAGGTACAGTTTTCCATTGGCGGCGATGGGGGAACCGGTGAAGGTCCCGCCTTGCGAGAAGCGGACTTTGTAGATTGCCTCGCCGGTCGCCGGATCGTAGGCCACCAGGCGGCCGTTGTGGTGGAGCAGGTAGAAGAGGCCACGGTAGAGCAACGGCGTGGGCATGTAGGCGCCGCCGCGATTATGGCTCCACAAGAGCTGGTCGTGCGCCTCGCCCGGCTCCACCCGGTGGTCGCCGCGGATGCCGATCTTGACGGCGTAGATCGGTTTGACCGGCGGATAGCCGGCGGAGACGTAGATCACTCCGTCGCCAATCACCGGGGTGGCGATCACCAGCTCCGAATTGGGCCCTAGGCTCCACAGCTGCTTGCCGGTGGCGGGGTCGTAGCCATGGATGGTCGAGCCGTTGACCACCAGCTCGGGTCCGTTGGGCCCCTCGAACAAGCTGGGCGTGGCCCACGAGGGAGCGACCTCGCGCACGGTACGCCACAGCTCTTTGCCGGTCGCCAAATCCCAGGCGGCGAGATAAGCCCCGCCGTGCACGTCCACCTGCGCGATGACGCTCGATCGAAAGAGGATCGGCGAGCTGGCGTATCCCCATTCGTCTTTGGGATCGTAGAACGAGCCGGCGTTCAAACCGCCCAGCTGGTGCTTCCACAGAAGCTTGCCGGTCATGTCGAGGCAGGTCAGGCCACCGGTCGGAAAGATCGCCACCAGGTACTTGCCGTCGGTGGCCGGGGTGGAGTTGGCTTGGGTGGCCTTGAAGTGGCGCCGGGTCAGGGGAACGCCCTTGGCGACCACGGTGCGCCATTGGACCTTTCCGGTCCACTTGTCGAGGGCCAGAACCTGCCAGCTGTGCTCGACCTCCTCGGTCACCCCGCTGCCGTCGCCGGTCAGGCCGGTGCGAATCTTCTGCTCGATACCCTTGGCCAGCGCCGTGGTCAGATAGACGGTATCGCCCCAGACGACGGGGCTGGAGTGGCCCAGGCCCTCGATGGGAGTCTTCCACAGCACTCCCTCGCCGCTCTCGGTGCTCCAGCTGACCGGGGTCTCGATACCATCACCGGCGCCCGAAGCATTGGCGCCACGGAAGCTCGGCCAGTGGACGGTGGGCGCCGCGCTCTTGCCGCGTGCTCCCTCTTCTATCTTGGCGATCCGTCCGCGAGCGCTCGCCACCGGCTCGGCGACGCTACGGCGCATGGTTTCAGGCGGCCGGCCCGCGGTCGCCAAGCTGATGCCTTCGATGCTGCCGGCGCGGCCGAAGAAGCGCGCCACCAAGGTGCCTTCGTCGCCCTCGAAATGGTCCTTGCCGGCGATGGTCAGAGCTTTCGCCTGGCCCTTGGGGAGGGTCAAGAAGAGCTGGCCGTTCACCACCTCGACGCTCACTTCGCCCGCCGAGTCCCAGCCTTCGAACTTGCCGGTGTAGCGGCCGAGCTCTACCGCGGTCAGTTGAGGCAGCGGCGGATCGGGCCGGCTCTTGGCACGGGCGAGAACCTGCTGAAGAGGTTCGGGCATCGCGCTGGCTCGTCCGCGCAGGGCCTCGAG
>QIHU01000746.1 GCA_003231035.1 Acidobacteriota bacterium | reverse complement strand
CTGCTGATCTCTTCGGCCTCTTCAGCGCCCGGAGTCCCCTTGGCCAATTCCATGTCGAGCTGCAACGCCCAGTCGGCGGGCAGCTGACTGAACAGGGCGTTGAGATCTTGGGTCACCTTGAGCTGCAAGCGCTCGGCGTTGAGTTGAGCGATCTCCGCCAAGCCTTTGGCGAGCGGGCTCAAGTTCTGCTGCAAATGGTGAAAGCCGAGGAAGATGCTGGTGGAAGTGGACTGGAACTGGGTGTCGATCGAAGTGACGATGTAGCGCACCTCGTTGAGGTAAAGATCGCTATCCGCGGCGTAGAAGATGCCACCGCCACCGCTGGCCACGTTCGATTGTAACCGGGCCAAGATGTTGCGCGAAATTCGTCCACTGACCGCCACCTGAAGTTCTGGGAGTCGGTCACCGGGAACCACATAGAGACTCTCGAGGTTGCGGAAGAAGCCATCGCTAAAGCGCAGGCGCAAGGTGTCGCCGAACTGGCGGTGAATCACACCGACAGAGAAAAAGTTGTCCTCTTTGGTTCGCGAGACGAAGAGCTTGCCGCAGAACTCCTCATTTTGCTCACAGTTCGAGAACTCACTGTAGTGCGAGGTCAGGAAGTTCGGGGAAGAGTTGTCCCCTGGGTCGCTAATCTGGCCGCTGACCAGTGTTCCGATCTGCCAGTCAGCCAGCTGTAGAACGACGCCAGTCTGTGGCGAAACAATGACCTCACCGTCCCGCATGCTCGAAAGGAAACCGTAGTTAACCAGTATCGACGGCCGCAGTCTAGAGCTGCTATGGATAAATGCTTCGACCCGTTCGCCGCCAAATCCCTCGGCCTCAAAGGAAGAGACGCCTTCTCTTGAGAACAGCTGGGGACCGGTCTGCTCGCGCACGCGCAGGCCAGTGCGCATGACCGTTCGCTGACTTAGCTCCCTATCGTAGCCACCCTCGAAGGTCACGGTTCGCTGCCGCCCTTCAGTTCCTCGCGGCGTAATACTGCCTGCGACGTAGGAGGGGTTCTCGTCCAAGACATGTGCCACCAAAACGTAGCGATCCTTAGGCCCCAGGTCCTGGCTCCAGCTCACCGTGGAGGACTCAAGTCCTTGCGCAAGGGGGCTACCCGGGGTGAACAGTTGATCGCTACGGGCTTGAATCTTGAGTTCAACGCTCGACCCTCGGCTGAGAACCAGGTTCACCGCGCTAGCGCTACCTTCTGGCCCTCGCCCCGCCACCACCGGATCGAAACGCTCGAAACTACCCGCGATGCCGACATCAACTCCGCCGACTCTGGCGTTCACGTCAACACCGCCGCCCCGGATCATTCCTTCGCTTCCCATGTGGGTGTCATCCGACCCCACAATGGCCTCGACCTCAGCGCGGAAGATACGTACTGGATCTTGCGTCCAAGCTGTCGACTCCGAAGCGTCGTGTGAAGCGTCGATCTCAAGCTGCCGCAGGACATCCTCGGCCACTTGTTCCTGCAAGAGCCAATAGGTGTCCGCCTGCTGAGCTTCGTCCGACTCTTGCGGAATCAGATCCATCTCGATGACCTGCCGGGTGGCCGCCGTTTCGCGAATGACTTGCACAACTCCGGGTAGGAAACCGGCTTTGTGGACCACCACCTGGTAGTGACCAGCAGGCAGCTGTTCAAAGAGGAAACGGCCAGCGGCGTCCGTGACCACCTTGGTCAACCGAGCGACCTCAGGGAAGTCTCCATCTTGGCCAACCAACTCTCCGAGACGGTAGGCATAGACCGCGATTCGGGCTATAGGACGTGCATTCTCCACCACCAAGCCTGAGATCGTCGCCGACGGCATTTCCGCTGAAACCAGGGTCGGCATCCAGATCATCGTCATCATGACGATGGCGGCGACAAGCTTCTGGGATATGCGATTGGCGTTCATCGAAATACGGATCTCATTCGAACCTGTCTGGGTCGGGCCCGGCTCCCGGATCGCTCTCCAAATAGCTACCCAGGCAAGTGTTGATGGTTCATGGTAGGCCCTAGAGTTGCCAACTGTCAAACCGCCCCACGGCGAACTCGGTGCAAGGAGAGCGGCAAATCGAGTGGCTGCATCCTGATCCAAGGCCGTTCAAGAGGCGTGCCAGAGGAGCTTCACAGCGTTGGCGCCCTCTTCTCGCCACCCCAGCGGAGCCACAGTCACCCGCCAGATACAGAGGTGTCCCCCGAAGACGACGAGAGGGGGTGACGCCCCTCACCAGCCGCTGGCGTTCGGGCCACGGCAATAGCGACCACCTTGGAAGCGCCCCCCTGGAGCAACGCCCGAGCCGCCGCATCGAGGGTGGCGCCGGTGGTCACCACATCGTCCACCAGCAAAACAGTGCGGCCAGCGAGGCGACATCCGCGGCGCGGGCGAAAGGCCCCACGTGGACTCTGGAGTCGTGCTTTGCGATCCAGTGCACTCTGCGGCGGTGTCGCCCGGCGCCGAGTCAGTGCCGGGATCATCGGTACTTTCAGGATAGCGGCCAAAGGTTCCGCAATGGCCCGCGCTTGATTGAAGCCACGAGTCCAGCGGCGGCGCCAATGGAGGGGAACGGCCACCACGCAGTCCCCCTCTTCCAGCTCATCCCTCAATTTCTCGGCCAGCCCCTCGGCCAGATGGCTCCCGAGGTATTCCAACCGCTCGAATTTGAGCCCGCGAATCACCGCATCGATCGGTGGGCCGTACACCCACACTGCCCGCATGGACTCAAAAGCCGGCGGTTTCTGGCGGCAAGCGCCACAAATGTACCCCGCGGGAAGGTGGGCCGCGGCGAGCGGTCGCCCACAACCAGTGCACACCGCGGTGCCACAGAACACCAAACGACCCCGACACGCAAGGCAAAGGCCAAGGTGGTGGCGCCCCGCTCCCAGCGGTCGATCGCACCCCAGACAACCCGTAGGGAGAAGCCAGCGCACAACCCAATCCCACAGCTCCGCAAGCCAAGCTGGCCTGGAACCCAGTAGGCTCAATCTTGTGACGCCCAGGACGACTAGTGCGTATACCGCTGTAGCGGCCCAAAAATAACCGGTGCCCATACCCCTAATAGACGCAAACCGGAGCGGTATACTCGCACCGCACTTGCGAACCTCGAACTTCGATGAGGACGGAATCTTGAGCCGAATTCACTCCACCCCCCAGTACCGAACCGCCTTCCTGGCCGCCGTGGCCGCACTCCTACTTCTGCCGCTGGCGGCACAGGCTCAAGAGAGCTACACCTTCACCGTGAGCGGTCTCGCCGGAGTTGGAGGCGCGACCAATGGCGACCGAGGCGACGGCGTCGACAACACGTCCTATCAACTGGCTTTCAGCCTAGTCACCCAACCCAAGACTCACGTCGGTCTGCGCATTGGATCCATCGACCTAGAGAGCGACGAGGGCTTCGGCGGCGGCGGCGCCTTCACCGACACCGACCTTACTTACGTGACCGTCAGTGGCGAGTATCGCTACAGCTACGCCTGGTACGAGTCCGGCGTCTACTTTGGGCTGGGCGCCTACCGACTCGAAGGCGTTTCCCTCTTAGACGGCTCCGCCTTGGATAACACCTCGGCCGGCCTGGTGCTGGGATTGACCGGCGAATTCGACCTCACAAAGCGCTTCGCTTTCCTGGTTGAACTCGCCGGCCACTTCACCGGCCTCGACGAAGCCAGCACCTTCATCACGGTGCAGGCCGGGGTCTCCTTTCATTTCTAGCTAAAACCGGCGGGCGCGGCGGCGCGGCGCTCGCCCGCCCATCGACAACTCCCGTTGACAGCCAAGCCCGCCACCCGCTATATTCCGGCGTCTTGGCTCGGGGGCCGTAGCTCAGTTGGGAGAGCGCCTGAATGGCATTCAGGAGGTCGTCGGTTCGATCCCGATCGGCTCCACCA
>QIHU01000377.1 GCA_003231035.1 Acidobacteriota bacterium | reverse complement strand
TATCGCGGAGCCGCGGAGGCGGTGGATATGGAGTGGTTGCACTTCTTGTCAGCGCCAGTCTCATTGCACTTGCAGCCGTTGATGATACTGGTCGGTTCCCCGTCGATCTCGTAGTAGGTGAAGGAGCAGGAGGAGCACGGAGCGCCCGTGCAAGAATCACTTTTCTTGACCGCGAAAGGAAGGCTCCCCACGCCGTTGCCCGAGGTGGCGGCGGACTCTGGGCCGGCGAGAGAGGTAGCCCACAAGTGGCAGCCTCCACGCTCGTCCCAGCCGCGCAGCTCCAGGTAGGTCGCGGAACCGACCAGGGCGATTCTCTTGTCGGTGTAAGCGACTCCGGCGGCGGAAACTTTGGGGATGGGTAGACGAGCCTCGACTTCGGCGATCAGCTCGGCGTCCTCGATATAGGTGATGGTTTGGGCTTTGGCTCCTCGTTCGGCGGCCAGAGGTAGCCCCGCGAGGAGCAATGCGCAAACGGTAAGTAGGACGATTTTCCTCATGATGACCTCCATAATGGGGTTGGTAAGGGGGTTCAGTAGGAGTTGCGCGTTCGGAGGCGATCAGAAGTAGATTTTTCTTGGCCGGCGAGCGTTGGCCAACGATCCGGCAAGGTGTTGAGTGCCCCACCCAGCCCCCACATCCTCGACCAATCAAGGCGGCTGGCCTCCAAAGGCACCGTGACGGACCAGGCTTCTGAGATCTCGGAGAGGCTGCTTCTTAGCGGTCCCTCACCAGCGATTCGAATCCCGCTTCGTCGAGTACTTCCACGCCCAGCTTTTGGGCCTTGGCCAGTTTGGAGCCGGGATCTTCTCCGACGATGACGTAGGTGGTTTTCTTGGAGACGGAGGAGACGACGCGGGCGCCTAGGGCTTCGATTTTGGCTTTGGCCTCTTGGCGGGTGAAGTTGGGGAGGCCACCGGTGAAGACAACTTTCGCACCGGCAAGGAGGAGATCCTCGGTCTCGGCGGAGGCGGGGGCCGGCTCGTTTTCGATCAGTTGCATCTTGCTTAGCAGGCGGTCGAGGAGTTCGGCGTTGCGGGAGTCGGCGAAGAAGGTGGTGATCTCTTCGCTCATTCTGGGGCCGACGCCGTCGATGGCGGTCAGTTCTTCTTCGCTGGCGGCGCGGATGGCGACGAAGGTCCCAAAGTGGCGGGCCAGGTCTCGCGCCACGGTGGTGCCGACTTCCGGGATGCCGAGGCCGAAGAGAAAGCGCGCCACTTCGACGTGGGCCGCTTTCTCGATCGCCGCCGCCAGGTTGGTGGCCGACTTGGCGGCGAACCCTTCCAGGGGGAGGAGTTGGTCGGGGGTGAGGTCGAAGAGGTCGGGGAGTTGTTTCACCAGCCCGGTTTGGACGAAGAGGGTGGCGGTTTCATCCCCCAAACCTTCGATGTCGAGAGCGTGGCGCGAGCCGAAATGGAAGAGCCGGCCGACCAGTTGAGCCGGGCAAGCGAAGGTGTTGGGGCAGATCGAAAAGGGGCCCCGTTCCACCAGTGGGGTGTCGCAGGAGGGGCAAGTCTCAGGCATTTGGAAGGGCTCGGATCGCTCGCGATCGGGGTCGTCGCTGTGTTCGTCGCTGTGTTCGTCAATGCGCTCAACCACCTGCGGGATGACGTCTCCGGCCCGTTCCACGCGGACCTTGTCGCCCACCCGCACGTCTTTGCGCGCCACCTCCTCGCGGTTGTGCAGGGTCGCCCGGCTGACCGTCACACCGCCAATTTCGACCGGGTTCATGATCGCCACCGGGGTCACCCGGCCGGTGCGCCCGACGCTCGCGAGGATGCCCAAGATCCGAGTGACCTCGCGGCGCGGCGGGAACTTGAAGGCGTAGGCCCAGCGCGGGTGGTGCGAGGTGGCGCCGAGGGTGGCGCGCAGCTCGACATCGTCCAGTTTGATGACGATGCCGTCGATCTCGTAGCCCAGATCGTCGCGCCGCGCCTCGAGATTCTGGTGGTAGGCGAGAATTTCTTCGACCGTGGCCATCCGTCGCGGCTCGGGGTTGACCCACAGCCCCCAGTCGCCGAGTGCCGTCAAGATCTCCCACTGGGTGGTGAGTTCGCCCCCTTCGATCGCCAGCAGATCGTAGACGTAGGCGGCCAGCGGCCGTTGGGCGACGATGCGGCTGTCCAGTTGGCGTAGGGCACCGGCGGCGGCGTTGCGGGGGTTGGAGAAGGGCTCCTTGCCGGCTTGGATCAGCCGCTCGTTGAGCGCCTCGAAGGCACTGGCCAGCATGATCACCTCGGCGCGCAGCGCCAACAGGCGCGGCACCGGCCGCGGATCTTTGCGCAGGCGCAGCGGCACCGAGGGGATGGTGCGTACATTGACCGTCACCTCCTCCCCCTTGCGGCCATCGCCGCGGGTGACTCCGCGCACCAAACGGCCCTCTTCGTAGACCAACTCCAGCGCGGCGCCGTCCAACTTCGGTTCGACGACATAGCCGATCTTGGCACCCGACAGCGCCTTGCGCAGCCGCTCGTCAAAGCGGCGCAAGAGCGTCTCGTCTTTGGACGAGTCCAGCGACAGCATGGGGGCGGTGTGCTCTACCGTTTCCAGTCCGGGAAGCGGTGGCCCGCCCACTCGTTGGGTGGGCGAATCGGGGTTGAGCAACTCGGGGAATTGCTCTTCGAGCGCCTTGAGTTCATGAAACAGCGCGTCGAAGGCGGCGTCGGAGATCGTTGGCGCGTCCTTGACGTGGTAGAGGTACTCGTGATGCCGCAACGTCTCGGCCAGTTCGGCGCTGCGTTTGGCAGCCTGTTGACGATTGATCTGGGTGCTCATCGTGGCTGGAAACTACCAGCTTCCACTGGCAAGGCGCACGATCCGTCGCCCCCCTTGCGTGGCGCGCGGTGGGTGAGTATTCTGCGTCGATGTGGAAGTTTGGAGGCCTGGGCGGCCGAGCCTTGCTACGCGTGGTGTTGCGTCACTGCGGTCGGGACGAAGTCTTCGGTCGTTCGGGTGAACTGGCCTACTTCTTTCTACTGTCGATTTTTCCCCTTCTCTTGGTGCTGACCGCCGTCCTCGCTCAGCTAGTGGTGGAAGGGAGCGACCTGCGGGGTTCGCTGTTTGACTATCTGCAAGCGGTGATTCCCGATCCGGCGGCCTTCCAGTTGATCCGCGACAACCTGGTCGAGATCAGTAACGCCCGCGGGGGCAAGCTGTCGCTGGGTATCCTGCTGGCCGTCTGGGCCTCCTCTCGGGGCGTGGACGCGATCGGGCGGGGGCTCGCCCGTGCTTACGAGACTCGGTACGTGCGCCCGCTGTGGGCGCGCAAGGCGGTTTCAGTGGCGCTGGCCTTGGGTTTCATTGTTTTGGCGGCGCTCGGCTTGGTCATCGTCTTTTACGGGGGCACGATCACCCGCGCCGTGGCCGGCCGGTTGGACTACGGCGGTTGGTTTCTCTTGCGGGCATGGAGCTGGCTACAGCGGCCGTTGGCGGTGCTCTTTGTCCTCTTTGCCTTCGATCTGCTCTACAACTTCGCCGCGGGAGGGTTACGTCGACGCGGCTTGCGCTGGTTCACCCCCGGCGCCATCGTCGGCGTAACGGTATGGCTCTTGGCCTCGGTCGGTCTCAAGATTTATCTATCCCACGTGGCCATCTACACCCGCGTCTACGGCTCGTTGGGGGCGGTGATTATCCTGCTCTTGTGGTTCTACTTGACCGGCCTGGCGATCCTGGTGGGAGGGGAAGTCAACGCCGCCATCGTCGGTGCCGAGAACGGTGCCCACCGGGAAAACTCAGAGGAGCCCTGAGCCGACTCGGTGCCACGGCCGTACCCAAGAGCGGGCGGAACCATAAAGATCCTTGTCCACCGAGGCGGAATTTCCTAGGATCAACTCGCTTTTATCTTTCTGGACTCCGCCTGA
>QIHU01000586.1 GCA_003231035.1 Acidobacteriota bacterium | reverse complement strand
GTTTTTTTGCTTCCGTGGCCCGGCGACGGTGGTGCTTCAGGTAGATTGTGCGGCGTTGTCTACTCTTGAGATGGATGCGACCCACCCGATGCAACCCACCCCCTATCGCCAGAGGCTCCTGTTGTTTCTCGCCCTCCTCGGGCTGAGTTGTGGAGGCGAGACTCTCGCCCCCGGCACTGCACCATCGGCTCCGGCAGTGCAAGCCGCGACCGGCGACTGGTTTGTCGATCGCGCCGCCGCCAGCGGCCTCGATTTCGTCCACGACAACGGCATGAGTGGTCAGTTCTACTTCTCCGAGATGATGGGGTCGGGGGCAGCGTTTTTCGATTTCGACAACGACGGTGACCTCGATGTCTATCTGGTGCAAAGCGGTCCGCTCGACCCGTCTGGCGAAGAAGGAGCGGGCGAGGGAGGTTCGCGCGAGCTGACCGACCGCCTGTATCGCAACGATCTGGCGCGGCTCGCGGACGGGACCTCCGAGCCGCGGTTTACCGACGTCACCGCGGCGAGCGGGATCGTCGGAGCCGACTACGCGATGGGGGTGGCGGCGGGCGACTACGATGGTGACGGTTTCGTGGACCTCTACGTCACCGCCTTCGGGGCCAACCGACTGTGGCGCAACGGCGGGGACGGCACCTTTTCGGATGACACCGCCACCGCCGGGGTGGCCGACGACCGTTGGAGCGTGCCGGCCCTCTTCTTCGACTTTGACCGAGACGGCGATCTAGATCTCTTCGTCGGCAACTACGTCGACTTCACCCTGGCGACCCACAAGCGGTGTACCACCGACCTCGGCGAACCCAACTACTGTGGTCCTTTGGCCTACAAACCCCAGGCCAATGCTCTCTTCGAGAACCAGGGCGACGGGACCTTCGTTGAGATCACCGATTCGGCCGGGCTTGGCGGCGCGGTGGGCGGGGCCTTGGGATTGGTGAGTGGCGACTTTGACGGCGACGGTGGGTTCGACCTCTATATCGCCAACGACGGCACGCCGAACCAGCTGTGGATGAACCAGGGAGACGGCACGTTCCGCAACGAGTCGCTGTTGGCGGGCACGGCGGTCAACGCCGACGGTGCCGCCGAGGCGAGCATGGGGATCGACGCCGCCGACTTCGACGGCGACGGCGATGAAGATCTGTTCATGACCCACTTGTCGCGCGAGACCAATACCCTCTTCGTCAACCAGGGGGACGGCCTCTTCGACGACCGCTCCGCCGCGCTAGGGCTGGGGCTCGCCAGCTGGGAGGCGACCGGTTTTGGTACCGCTTGGTTCGACTACGACAACGACGGCTGGCTCGACCTGCTGGCGGTCAACGGCGCGGTGCGGATCATCGAATCTCTAGCCCGCGCCGGAGATCCCTTCCCTCTGCACCAGCCGAACCTGCTCTTTCGCAACCGGGGGGGCGAGAACTCGGAGGGACTGGGTTTCGAAGAGGTTAGCGACCGTGCCGGCGCCGTCTTTGCCCTCTCGGAAGTCAGTCGCGGTGCCGCCTTCGGCGATGTGGACAACGATGGCGACACCGACGTCCTGATCAGCAACAACAACGGTCCGGCGCGGCTACTGATCAACCGTATCGGCCAGCCGGGTGTCGGTCAGCAGGGTACCGGCCAGCACAACGGTTGGCTCGGCCTGCGGCTCACCGATAGCTCCGGCCGAGTCGACCGCATAGGGAGCTGGGTCGGCCTGGTGGGGCCTGGGAGTAAACGCCCGCTATGGCGCAGGGTGCGCACCACCGCGAGCTATGGCTCGGCCAACGATCCGCGCTTACTCTTCGGGCTGGGCCCATCGCCGGCCTCCGGCCCGTGGGAGGCGCGGGTCCAGTGGCCGAACGGCTCGGTGGAGTTCTTCGCTGACCTCGCGGTGGGCCGCTACACCACCCTGCGGCAAGGCGGTGGACGAACCGAGTCGAAGAATGGACGAGCGGAGGTTTGGCGGTGAGTGCAATCAGTTGGAACTGGAATTTTCGGCGGCGGCGGCGCGGCCGCGCCGGTGTTCTAAGAATCCTCGCCCTGATTGGGGCGGTCGCGGGATGGAGCGCGGGTTGCACCGAGGGCGAGCCCTCGCTAGAGCAGCCGGACAGCGTCGATGGAATCGAGTTGATCGAAGTCGTGCACCCAGACCTCGGCGCCATCGAGTCAGTGGCGGCCGACCAGCTGCGCGCCGCTCGAAGCGAGCTGGCTCGAGCCCTCGAAGGGGCGGAAGCGGTCGAGCTGGGCCAGAAATTTGGCAACTTGGGGCGGCTTTACCATGGCTACGGGATGGTGGGCCCCGCCGCTGGCGCCTACGCCAATGCCGAACTCTTGAATCCACAGGAGGCCAGCTGGCCCTACCTGGTGGCGCTGCTCAGCGCGGAGAGCGGAGAAGTGTCGCGCGCCGTGGCGGCCTTTGAGCGGGTTCTAGCCCTTCGCCCCAGCGACGGCCCGGCGTTGATTCGCTTGGCCAGGGCCCGAACGCTTCTCGGCGAGCCCGAGGCGGCGATCGAGGGTTTTCGGCAAGCGGTCGAAGTGGGGGAGAAGTTCGCACCGGCCGCGCACTTCGGGATTGGCAAAGCCTTGGCGGCGGCGGGCGACCATGCCGGCGCCGTGGAGCTGCTCGAAGAAGTTCTCGCGGCACAGCCGCAAGCGGGCGCGGCGCGCTATCCACTGGCGTTGAGCTACCGAGCCTTGGGCGAAGCGGAGAAGGCCCGCGGTTGGTTGGCCGGTTCGAGTGTCGGCGAAGTGACCTTCCCGGATCCTGGCTACGAACTCCTTCGCGCCGCCGCCGGTGGGGCCGGTGCTCTTCTGCGTCGCGGTGGCGAAGCTCTGATGGCGGGGGACCTCGAGGGGGCGGTCGAGGCCTATCGTGCGGCCACCCAAGCAGCGCCGGACGATGCCGAGGCGCGGCGCAATCTGGCCTTGGCTCTGTTGCGCTCCGGCGATGTCGACGCCGCGATCGAGCAGCTGCGCCTCGGTCTCGAACGGACCCCGGACAACCTCTGGCTGCGCTTCGACCTCGGCTCCGCCCTCTCGGCTTCGGGAGAGGCTACGCTGGCGATCGAGGAACTCCATCGTGCGATCGAGCAGGCCCCGAACTTCGTCGCCGGCCATTTCAACCTGGCCAACGCGCTGATTCGAGCGGGCCGCTGGGGGGAGGCGGGCGCTCCGCTACGCCGGGTGCTCGAACTAGATCCTCGTCATACCAACGCCCGCTACCTGCTCGCCATGCGGCTGCAACAACAAGGGCAGAGCGGCAAGGCGGAGCACCAACTGCGCCAACTGCTCGAAGACCACCCGGACCACCTGCCGAGCCAGCAAGGGCTAGCGGCGATGCTGATCAGTCGCGGTGACGCGGGCGGCGCGGTGGAGTTGTATCGCCAGGCGTTGGAACGCGGGATCACCGGGCCACCGGCGGTGGAGATTCACCTGGCGCTGGCCGAGATCGAAAAGCGTCGCAACCGTCCGGCGGCTCAGCAGGCCAGCTATCGGGCCGCGATCGAAGCCGCCCCGAATTCCACCCGCGCCCGGTTGGCCTGGGCGGCGGAGTTGTCGCGGCAAGAAAGGTGGTCCCAAGCCGCCGAACAGTTCGCCGCCGCCGCCGATCTAGAACCGGGTAACGCGGCGGCTCACCTGGGAGCGGCCCAGACCCTGGCCGCGGCTGGGGACTGGCCAGCGGCGCTTGAAGCCCTGGAAGCGGCTCGCCAACGGCTGCCCGAGGATCTCGCCTTGACCCATGCGCTGGCCCGTCTCCTGGCGGTGGCTCCCGAGCCAGCGGCCCGCGACGGGTTGGAGCTGGCCAAGATCGCCTACCAGGCGGAACCCAATATTGCCCACGCCGAGACCGTGGCCATGGCGATGGCGGAGAGCGGCGACTTCACGGGCGCCGACGAGTGGATCTCCTCCCTGCTCAAACGGGTCGAGGAAAGCGGCGGCCAGCGTTACGTCGAGGTCGGGCGGCGCCTCAAGGAGGACCGAGCCCTCTATCGGCGAGGCGAGGCGGTGCGTCGAGAGGTACTGTGGTAATCCGTCCGCCTAGCGGAAAGGACAGGCCGTCAGCCTCCTAGCCGGTCCAGCCACGCTCCGCCGAGGGCGAGGAAGAGGAGCAGCGCGGCGAGGGTGCTGGCCAGAGCTATGCGCCATCGTGGCATGGGCGGGGGCTGGGTCGCTCCGGCCGGAGCGAGGCCCAGTCGCTGGCCAAGCCAGGGCGCGCGCGCCAGAGCGTGAGCCAGGGCCGCGCCGGCAAAGGGGAAGAGGAGGGGCAGCAGTTGCACCC
>QIHU01000276.1 GCA_003231035.1 Acidobacteriota bacterium | reverse complement strand
CCTTCGTTCTCCAGGCTCGCAAGCGCGATTTCATCTGAGCGGCAAGGAGGTATTCTCCTGGACCTCGGCTTGGGTTGGTTCTGCTGGCTAGCAGTCCGTGGTGAAAGTCATCCGTCGGTGAGAACGAGGGATTTGGCGGCAAATCAAGGCGGAAAACCGCAGGCGAGCCCTAGGTTCGTTGAGGATTTTCCAACGCAGAGTCGCGGTCAAAGACCCGGTCGGAACCAGGATGAGTTTCACCACGGACTGCTAGTACTACTGTGTGACAAACCATGTTGTTGGTTACCGCACCAGGGGCAGTGAGGCAGGTGTTGGAGTAGATCTCGTGCACGTTGGCGTCGCTGGGTTGTGATCGACGTGGGATTGTGGCGCTCAGGACGCACGGGAACATCCCCGCGGGCGGAAGTCTTCGGGTATCTCAGGGGCTTTGAGGAAGGAAAGAGGCGCTGGGGGGGGAAAGCCGAGCTCGCTCGGCAATGAGAAAGGCGTAGGCTGCGATGCATAAGGCCCCATGATGATGAAACCCTTTCCAACCGCGCCCCTCGTAGTGATCCAGTCCGATCTCATCCTTGAGTTCCTGGAAATCGCGTTCGATACGCCACCGAGTCTTGGCCAGGCGCAGCAGGTCCGTGAGGGATACCTCCGGCGATACGGTCGATAGCCAATACTTAGTGGGTTTCGGCTCTGACTTTGGCCATTCGATCAACAGCCATTCCTCCTCGCGCGGCTGGGATCGCCAGGTATCTCGGTGCGCTGGCCGCACTCGTACGGCTGCGCAACGAGCCGCCATCCGTCCTCGGGTGCCCTCGCGCCAGCGGATCATTCTAAAGCGACGGGAGGTAAGCTGCTGCGCCAGTTCCGCGGCGCTGAGCGGGGAATGTTCCGGCGTGCGGCGCAACAGTCTTGGTGGCCGTCCTTGGCCACTCCAGGGCTCAGGAGGGAGAGGTTCCATGCCGGGGGGCCACAGAGTGGTTTCCGCTGTGATGCCGACGGCGTACGGGATGGCTCGCTCGGTCAACCCGTCGCGAAACGCGGTCGCTACTCCATAGCCTGCATCGGCGACGACGGGCGCCAGCGGGAGCCCCTCCGCCTTGAGCTGGTCGATCTGCTCTAAGGCGATCTGCCACTTCTTCTGAAAACCAATCATGGCAGGGACGCCCGCTTTCTTTCGGCGAGCCGGATCCTTGGCCCACTGCTCGGGAAGATAGAGACGGTACGCGCAAGGCACACTCACCACATCATTGGCCAGGCTCACGGCCACCGCCACTTGGCAGTTGTCCTGTTTTCCCAAGGGGCCGCAATACTGGCGGCCCACGCCCACGGAATGACGGCCTTTCTTCGGCATGCCTGTATCGTCGACGATCCACGCCGCCACCGGCCCATGGCGTTCTAGCTCGGCTAATGCAGCATCCGAAGCCGCCCGTAGAAGATCTTGAGCATCCCAAGGTGCTTTCGCCACGAAGTGATGCAGCGACTGGTGTCGCGCCGAAACGTGTCGCGGGTCCAGCCGTGCCGCCATGGGCTCGACACTCTTGCGTTCACCCGGCAAGAGCAACCCCGTCAAGTACATCTCCAGCGGTCGCTTGCGATCTGCGTGACCGATCGCTCGGTGCAGACGCTCCACGTACTCTTCGAAGCGATGGTGAGCCGAATCGTCAATGGTTGCCATGACCCAAGCCTGGCACAGGAGCAACTCACAGGGCAAGACTTATGACACAGTAGTACTAGTCGGGTAGACCTGGGTAGTAGTTACGCTCGACCGACCACGCAAGGCTCGCTTCCGGCTGCCGGCCAAGCTCTACCGGGCAGTATTCCAACCTGCTGGACTCCAGTTTGAAGGTTTCTGCTTTGCTGATCTACATCACTGCCTCCTTCACCAGCCTTGCCTGGCGCACAAACGGGTGGCACTTCAATGAGTACCTCGACGAAAGGCTCAAGCAGGATAGTGCCCCTAGTTCTTGTCTGCTTCCCGACGGCGAAACTCCCGGACATCGGCCTCTCGACAGTGCAACCGCAGTTGCTCAAGCTGGAATTGTACTGCCTCTACAAAGACCTTGAGACCCTCCCCTGTAAGCCCCGAGGGTACGGAGAATGAGACCTCTCCCCGCTGGCGAGCTGGGAGAAGTATCGGGAAGGAGAATTCTTTACAAGGTTCTTCGTCATGAACCAACTCCTCCCGCACACTCCGCTGACCCGGCGCCTCCACCGGAGATGGCCGAGCTGAACTGTCCGCGGTTTCGCCTACCTTCGATCCCTCCCTTTGAATGGCGATACCCGCCGCTCGGCACGAAGCACGCAGAATCTCAGCCACGGCCCCCGAAGCACGAGGAGCAATACCCAACTCGCGTAGGATTCTCTCAAGATTACATGGCAGTTCTCCCCCACCCTGCTGCATAGCCTCTCGAAAGACGGGAGGGCGTCTGACCGCAGCCTGCAACGCTTCAGTGAACTTGGAGCTCCCCTTCTTGGCAACGAGGAGCCTTCGTCCAGCTTCTGAGAGCCGATACATCTCTCGATGGCTATCCTTCTCCCGCTTTCGACTGACCAGGCCGTAGTGGGACAAAGCCGCCAGTTCGCGTACAACTCTGCCACTCGTCGCACCAGCATAGCCGAGAGCTGACACCAATCTGGCGCGAGTCATTTGGCTACTGCTCCGGCCACCAAAAGCTCCACGGAGCCGATCCGCAGCCACTCCGACTGGGATCACTGGATAGCTGCGACTACGGTGTCTACTCAAAATCACCTCGTTCACGATGCAATAGCTTCAGGGGACTGGCTTCTCTCTCTACGCTCCCTCGGGATTTCATTTTAACTCAGTCAACACGCTGGAAGGCGAATTCTAACTATGTTAGCATCGATCTCTCAAGCAACAAGGTGAGTCGCCAGATTCCCTCCTCGCAACCGCTGCCGCGCCTCTTGCCCTGAAACTAAGTGCCGGTACGGCTAGGGCAGAGGAAATCGCCGATGGTACAACTGGACATGGATCCGCCACTGAACACCGCGCCAAGACTGTCGCGCCTTCTGGAAAATCTGAGTCTTGCCAGGCGGGATGAGGTGCGCTATGGCCGGTTGTGTCTAGTCATTGGCCTGACTCTTCTCTGCATTTTCCTACTGGTCAGCCTCCTGGCCTTGTTCCTGCTCACTTGGAGATCCTTCGCAACCAAGAGTGTCGAGTTCTCCTGGGGCGAATTCAGCCCGCTAGTGGTCCCGATCTCGTTTTCCGCTTTCTTCCTAATCCAATTCCGGAGTTCGCGGAACCATCAACGCACCATCGATAGGAAAATTTTTCATCTTCGCTCACTTGAAGCCGATAGCACCGATCCAAGGCTGAACCAGATGGTGGCTCTGTATTCCGAAGAAGCATTTAGACACAACGACAATTCCGAGTCAAAACCACTTCAAGGCAACCTCCCTTTTACTTTCAAAGGTCCAAGATTTCAAGTTTTACAATTTAAAAACAAAAACTGATGGCGTCGTACGTGTCAACTGATACGCTCTCTCTTCGCAGGCCCAGGCCTCTACCGGCTGGCCAAGAAACTCCTCTAGTGGAATCTCGTCCCCACCCACCAGCAGTGTGCGCGTTGGTGCGAAGGCCTCTGCAAGAGAAGCCATACCCGGTAGTACAACCGGAGCGCGCCTACTCTTGACTTCGAGCGAGACGACCAGCGAAACGGCGGACACTCAGGCGGCCGGCCGGGGCGAACACCAAACGCCCTCGACCGGTCGGACCGGCGAGGGCGTTCGTCGTTGTGGCTGCTCTGGCGCAGCCGAGAGTGAATGGCTTACGGGGTCTTGGGCTGGAGTTGAACCGCCTCGGCGATCATCTCGGCGAACTCGGCGACGTCGTCGCCCCCCACCTTGTCG
>QIHU01000006.1 GCA_003231035.1 Acidobacteriota bacterium | reverse complement strand
GAATTAGGGTTCTTCTCTGCCCGCACCGATTGGCCTAAAGTTGAAAGGCATGCCGCTCTCGCCAACCCCGGGCGAACCACCCAAGGTCAAACCTCGCAAATCTCCGTACGTCGTCAACTGGGGCTGCGCGTAAGGCCGTCCGCCACTCGCTGGTGCGGTCCTACTCGAAGGGTCGCCACTGCCGTGTGGGGTAGGGAGCAAGGTCTCATGGGAAGTCTGCAACGAACTCTCCTCCAAGGCCAAAGAATAAGACGAACCGGTGGATCTCATTGTAATGCGACTCATCATCGTTCCTCAGCGCACCACGCGCAGAGCCGGGTCGCCGAGGAGCGTCCAACCGTACAGGACGTCCACCAGGTCGGGGTGTTGGGCCGCCAGTTCACGTTTGGCTTGGAGCACCGCCTCACCCAGCGGGCGAGAGCTAAGCATCCATTCCAGGAGTCGCCGCCCCAAGAGTTCGGTGGAGTTCGACGAAGTCAAGGTGGTGGAACCGAGCACCGCGGCGGCGCCGCGATCCCCACTGGCTAGGAGCTTGTGGCCTAGGGTGTCGAACTGCGGGGCCACATGGTATGTGTTCCAGCAGCCCCACTGCGAAACCACCGTGGGTCTGCCCGCGTTGCTCAAGCCCACCGCGTCGGCGGTGGTGAACAAGTTGGCGAAGGTCCATGCGGCCGGGCCCGAGTGGCCCACGAAGTGCGTCAACGCCACTCCCTGGTTGATCTGGTTCAACAGGGCGGTGCGTGCTCGATCGATCGGTTCGTCGTCGAGGTAGGCGGTCGAAACACTCCACCCCGGCGGCAAGGAGGCGATCACGTCGTCGCTGATTTTGGAGAACGACAGGCTGCCGGAGGCTAGATCGGCGACGAAGAGGCCGGTCCGTGGATAGTTGGCGTTGGCGTAGTCGAGGGTCTTGTCGATGATCGACCGCAGCTCCGTCGGGGTGCGCACCGGGAACCGGCCGATGGCCAAGTCCTGGAGGCCGTCGCCATTGAGATCGGCGAGGAGCGCATCTGAAGGAGTGAAACGAACCACCGGGTGCGTCTGCACATAGATCGTCGGAATGAAGCTCATCGAACCCAGCCCGAGGTTGTCGTGGTAGTCGTAGCTATCGCCCCCCACCAGCAGGACCATGGTGGTCCCGAGCACCCGTTCGGCGTCGCGCAGGTAGGACTGGAGAGCCAAGGGATCGACCACGCCGGCGCTGTACCGGGAGTAGATGGCGTCAATATCGACCACCTTGATCCGGTAGCCCTCATTGCGGCGGTGATCGAGCAGCGGACCGAGATGGTCGATGAAACTCGCGTGGCTGACCACCAGATAGTCAGCCACTCCACCACTGAGCAGATTCGCCGTTGAAGTCGACAGGGTGATCGCCGGGGTTAAGAGCGCCGCCACGGAACTCACCACATGGCTGGAGGGGCGGTTGCCGCTGGCATGCAATATCGCGGTCAACCCTGATCCCTGGTTGATCAGCTGGGGATTGGTCACCCGGAAGATCCGTCCGGCCTGAGCTCGGTAGGCCACCACCGGGGTCGAGGTCAGCCCGTCCACCGCGAATGTTGCGCCGATGCCCTCGAAGATCAAACGGTTGGAGCGCACCGTCAGCTCGCGTTCGTAGGTCAGGCTGTAGGTGTCGACATGGACTAGATCGAAGTCGGCGCCGGTGTCGCCGGGCAGGGTCAGGGTCAGAATGTTGGCGCCGTTGCGCAGCAAACCGGCGGGCAGATTGGCCGCGATGGGCACCTCCACCAAACCGTCGAAGGTGACGTCGGCCACCTGCAGACCGTTGATCGACACCCGCAGGTGATGGTCCGGGGCCTGCGGCCAGTCGGTCACCCCCCACACCTTGAGCTTCAGACTCGCCGGCCGGCCGGCCACCACCCCATCGAGATCGATGGTGAAGTTCTTCGACACCTGACTGGTGAAGGCCAGCAGGTCGGTCTCGTACCATGGGTCGCCGGTCGGTGAGGCAAAGCTGTACTCGACGTTGCGATCGATCGCCACCGTCTCGGTGTAGCTGGTGATCGGCTTGCGAGCGATCGGCGCTGCGCCATCCGCCCGGATTCGCCGAGCACGGTCGGCGTCGACCCACAGCCGATAGACGTCGGTCTCGGTATAGAGGCTCCCCGACGGGTCGGCGAAGAACTCGAGCAGCGCACCTGGGCCGAAGTTGCCCGACTCAAAGGCGTTTTCGATCCAGATGGGCTGTGGAACGCCACCGTGGGTGAGCGCGATGTCGGTCAGCGACTGGCCGGCCAGATCGAGGCCCGCCGCCGCCAGTTGTTCGTAGGTCACGCGGTAAATACCGCGTTCCTCGACCGCGAAGTCGGCCAAGGCAACTCCTCCCTGGATCGGGGTTCCTTCGCCCCCCGTCGAGGTCGGAGGTGAGATCGGAGTCGGGCTCCCTTCGCCCCGCGCCGCCTTGAAGAGGCTCTTGGAGAAGGCGACTTCGGAACGAATCTTGGCCCAATCGATGGGCTCGGCGACGATCCGCTGGCCATGATCGCGCCCACCCTCGTAAGGGCCATGCATGCGCTCGCGGCCGCGAATGTCTAGATCGACGATCAGGAAGCGCTCGGCGTCGGTCGCCTCCACCTGGTAGGTATAGCTCTGCGGTGCCAGGGAGTCGATCCGCTGGCTGCGGATCAACCGTGGGTTGAGCCGTTGCCAACCGGCCGAGGTCTCGCCGTAGAGGTCGAAACCGAGGTTCGAGGTCTCGGTCGCCGTCGACCACTCAAAGTGCACGGACTTGCCGCGCCGGTCGGCCCGGAAGTGGGCCAGGGTCACCGGAGTGGTGAAGGCGTCGAAGGCGTAGTCTTCCACCTCGCCATCCGCGGCCAGGAAGAAGGGATCGGTTGGTGCCTTGTTGCCTACCGAGCTGAGCCGGAAGCGGGCAAAGGTCAAATTGGCCGGCGCGGCATTGGCGGGAACGTCGTAGGTCAGATTGTTGACCCCGACGACCAGCGGCTGGCTGGCGCCGCCGAAGAGCTTCTCGCTGGCGTCAAAGACGCCGTTGGCGTCAAAGTCGATCCAGGCGTCGAGGAATGCCGGGCGACCATCGAGGTTGGTCAGGGTAACGGTCAACGTGTTGCCGGTCGAACCGGCGCCGCCGCCGCCCGCACCGAAGTCCACCCCGTCCTCATCGTCGCCGTCTAGATCCAGGTCATCCCCCGAAGCGGCGACGTTGGGAACGCCGTCGGCGTCCGCATCGATCGCCGCACCGAGGTGGAAGCCAGGGCTCACCGCGTGGGTGGGACCGTTGGCGG
Source organism: Acidobacteriota bacterium (assembly GCA_003231035.1). Taxonomy (GTDB): domain Bacteria; phylum Acidobacteriota; class Thermoanaerobaculia; order Multivoradales; family SZUA-115; genus SZUA-115. The sequence goes on along the minus strand of QIHU01000006.1, from coordinate 610 downwards.
CGCGGGTGGTGCCGTAGCTCTCTGGCGCATCGCCGAAGTCGAACTGGTTGCGCACCAGGTAGTCCTCCACCTCACCGTTGGGCCACTCACCGGCGATACCCAGAGCGTTGCCCGGGTCGGTGGCGGTGAAGCGGAAGCGGTGGTAGAGGGGTAGGAACGGGTCAGTGAGGTTGGGAATGGTGAAGACGATGGTGTGGGTTCCGGCACTCAGCGGGAGGTCGGTGAGGGTGCCGCCCATCGGGACCCCATCGACGCTAAACAGCGCCAGGGGTTGCAGGCCACCGAAGCCGGAGTAGTCCGCCCAACCGTTGAGGAAACCGTCGCTGTTGGCGATCACCTGCAACGAGTTGAAGGCGCCAGCGAGGATCGAAGTCTGGAAGACGACGCCGTCCTCGTCGTCGCCACCGGCATCGGTATCGTCGCCATCGGCGTTGGCGCTGGGGACGCCGTCGGCCTCGGCATCGACCCCGGAGCCCAGGTAGACCCCCGGCGCGATACCGTGCACCGCACCGTTGGCGCCACTGGTGGTGGCGTACGGTGCCGGCAGGTCGCCGAAGTCGAGACTACGGAAACCGAAGTCGTAGGAGGCCAAAACCGGCTCGGTCGCCGG
>QIHU01000403.1 GCA_003231035.1 Acidobacteriota bacterium | reverse complement strand
GGGCTATGTCGACGACTTCCCCACCGTCCAAGGAGTGACGGTGGACGAGCTAGAGGCCCTGATGCACCAAGGATCGGTCACCCTGGTGGACGTGCGTCCCAAGAAAGAACGAGACATCTCGACGATCCCCGGCGCGATCAGCTCGGAAGAACTCGAAGCCAACCTAGAGCGCTACCGCGGCACCCAAGTCGTCGCCTACTGCACCATCGGCTACCGCAGCGGCATCTACGCCAAAGAACTCCAAGCCAAGGGACTTGAAGTCCTCAACCTAGAAGGCAGCATCCTAGCCTGGACCCACGCCGGCAACCCCCTAGTCAACGCCCAAGGCCCCACCACCAAACTCCACGTCTACGGCAAACGCTGGAACCTAGCCGCCGAAGGCTACGAAGCCGTCTGGTAGGCCGCACAGCCGAGAGCCGACACCAGCAGGCGCGAGCAAAGCGAGAGCCGACACCCAAGCGAGCACTTCGGACCAGGGACGCGAGCGAAGCCAGCACCAGGCCACAGGCCCGAACTCCCGGGGTGAGACCCGAAAAACCACGTTTTTCGGGTCGAGGGGGGCTGGCGAAGCCCCCCTTAAAACAAACGACAAACCGAAAAAGGCCGGCTCCCAAAGGAGCCGGCCTTTTCTAGGTTTGTCTCGGGTGGCGGTGGGTTATCCCTACGGCAGGGACCATCCAGTGTGCGCCTGAGACGCGTGTTGGAGGACCCCCTTAAGGGGCCGCCACCTCCATCAAACCGCGTTTACCAATTTTCACTGGACCACCTCCTTTCTAGGCGTACCCCTAATCGGCGGGCCCCAACCCGCCCAGTCTCGCGGACCGCCCGTACCTCGCAAGACCGCCGCGTCGCTACACCTAAGCAGCGCGCGGAGCTTGCCGAGAGGATGAAAGATTGGCCCCGATTTGTCAAATGGACATCTTCACTGTAGCCAGCACGGCCAATCCGGGGTAAAGTCCGCACCCGAGGTCAGTCGACCCCGGGCCACGGCAATAAAAGTAGAAGCCGAGCCCGCGCGGGTCCTTGCTGGAGCACAACGAGCTCGCAATTTCATCCTGGCCTCCTCGGCGCCGATCTCAATAGACAACAAGGCGCCGAGGCCGATATCCGGCCCCCCGCCTATTTCAAGGCGCTCAAACAGCACTGGAGAACTAGTGACTCGCAGAATGCTCATCAACGCGCAAGTCCCCGAGGAATTGCGCGTCGCCGTGGTGACCGACTCGACTTTGGAGGAATACCAAGTCGAGGTCGCCGAACGCGGCCTGACCCGAGGCAACATCTACCGTGGCACCATCGCCAACGTCCAACCGAGCCTCAACGCAGCCTTTATCGATTTCGGCGCCGACCGCCACGGCTTCCTGCCGATCCAAGACGTCGTCCCCGAGGCCTACTATCGCAAACCCAAGAAGGGTGGCCGACCGCGCATCGAAGACGTCCTGGAGCGTAACAAGCCGATCGTGGTGCAGGTGGTTCGTGAGCCCGAAGGCAACAAGGGCGCCGCACTCACCACCAACATCAGTATCGCCGGCCGCTATCTCGTTCTAACCCCCTTCGACGACACGCGCGGGATCTCGCGCAAGGTCGAAGACGAAGAGACCCGCCGGGCGCTGCGCGACCACATCAAGAGCCTCGAACTACCCAAAGGCTGTGGTCTGATCGTGCGCACCAACGCCATCGATCAAAACAAGACCGCGCTGCGCCGCGATCTCTCGGCCCTGCTGCGGGTATGGAAGAAGGTCGGAACCGCCGCCCGCCAGGGCAAAGGCACTCGCCTCCTCTACAGCGACCAGAACCTGATTTTGCAAGCGCTGCGCGACTACCTCAGCAGCTCGATCGGCGAGGTCCTGGTCGATACCGACGAAGCGCACGCCAAGGCCGAGGAGTACATGAAGGCCTTCATGCCGCGCAGCAAGACGCAGCTGGTTCGCTACACCGACCGCGCGCCGCTGTTTTCCAAGTTCAACTTGGAAATGCAGATCGAAAAAATCTATCAGCGTCGGGTCGACCTCCCCGGAGGCGGTTCGATCGTCGTCGACCCGACCGAGGCGTTGACCGCGATCGATGTCAACTCGGGCAAATCCACCGGCGCCTCCAGCCAGGCGGAGACCGCCCTCAACACCAACATGGAAGCCGCGCTCGAGGTGGCGCGCCAACTGCGCCTGCGCGACATCGGCGGCCTGATGGTGGTCGACTTCATCGACATGCGCAACGTGCGCCACCAGCGCAAACTAGAAAAAGCGCTGCGCGACGCAATGAAAGCGGACAAGGCTCGCCACTCGATCGGTAGGATCAGCCCCAACGGCCTGCTGGAGATCAACCGCCAGCGGATCCAACAGGCGCTCCTCATTCGCACCCACCAGGCCTGCCCGACCTGCGAAGGCACCGGCCGCGTCCCCAGTCCAGAGATGGTCGCTCTGGGCCTCATTCGCCGCATTGAGGCACGAGCGGCGGGGGGCCGCCTAGCCAAGGCTCGAGTCACCCTGCACCCCGCCATGGCCGACGCGGTCCAGAACGGTCGCCGTCAGCAGCTGGCACAATTGGAGATCGAGTTCGATATGGAGATCGAAGTCGTCTCCGACCCCCTCTTCCAACGGCCCGAGCAAGAGATCGACTGGACCACCCGCGATCCCAGAAAGGCACGCCCCCGCACCCCGCGGGTGCTCAAGGCAAGTGTGGATGCATCGGCCTTGATCGTGCCCATCCTCGAAACTGACGAGAGCGACGAAGACGAGGCACCCAGGAGTCGCGGACGACGGCGGCGAGGTCGGCGTGGCGGCCGCGGACGCAGGCGTCCCGCCGAGCCGGAGGTCACCGAGCGGGAGGCCAACACCGAGAATGGCAAACCCGAGGCTGACGAGGAAACCCCCTTCAACGCGAAAGCGCAAGGCCAGGCTAGCGACAACGGCACCGGCGAGGAAACCACCGAGGTCGAAGCCACACTAACCCCACGCAAGCGACGAGCCCGAGCAGGCCGCGGGCGACGACGCTCGACGGTGGAAGCCGCCTCGACCGACGAGGCAACGACAGAAGCGGTGAATTCCGCCTCGTCGAGCCCGGACGGCATTCCCCAGATGCTCGAGAACGACGATGGCGACGTGATGCTCCCCAAGCGCCCACGGCGCAAGCGACGCACCCGGCGCACTGACGAGGCCACGGAGGCCGCGGCGACCGGCGAGACCACCGGCGAGACCACCGGCGAGACCAGCGATGGTCAAGAGGTAGAGGCAGCGGCAGCGGCCGAGGACTCCTCCTCTGCCCCCCTCTTCGATCCCAACGACCCGTTCGTGAATCTGATCTAGACGGTAGATGCTGGCAGGGAGAGGCGGTGAACGCCTTTCCCCGCCACACTACTTCTAGGAAGTAGCCTTCTAGGAAACAGCCGCACAGTCACCTCCGTGAATCGCATAGGTGAGCGGCAGCACCATCTTGCTGGGTGCGACGGACGCTGGTCGGACCCACTCTCCGTCGAGCGAGATGGTCACTGCATCGCCGGTGCGCTCGAACTGCCACCGCTACCGACAGGTTCTCTCTGCGATCTACCATCGATTGATCAACTCGAGAGTGGCAAGACCATCCAAACCGGTACCCTGGAACCGCATGATATCCTCGTGTTTTCCGTCCATCTGGCCTTGCCCGCCGCAGGTACCTGCCCTATGACCGTTGAAGAGATCCGCAATCATCCCCGCCCCGCCCCGGTCCCGGACCCGGACCCCGAGGCGGCAGCCAACTGCGAGGACCATCCACAGCGCAACGCGGGCACCGATCTCGACCTGGATTGGGTGAACGAAGTGCAGGTCAACACCAGTGCGGTCGAACATCGCGCCGCCACCATGGCCAAGCGGCGCGCGGTTAAGAAGAGCTGGCAGGCGGCCTGGCAACTGC
>QIHU01000493.1 GCA_003231035.1 Acidobacteriota bacterium | reverse complement strand
GCCAGGCCGGTGATGCCGCCGCAAGCATCGCCGAAGGTGTAGGTGACTTGGGTCGCCGCCTCAGGGTCGGAGGGGTGCAGGGTGGTCCAGGCCACGAGTTGCTGGAGGCGACGGGCGTCGTTCTGAACCATGGCAGCGGTGAGAGGGGGGTGGCGCGCCACCACCAGGAGCAACGACAGCACGGAGATCACCGTGAGAAAAACCAAGGCGGTGTGGAGCGCTGGCCGCTGTTGGGTGGCTCTCATGACTTTGGCAACCATGATTCAGGCCGGGATGAACCTGTAGAGAACGCGGTAGCGCACCATCGCCCACATCAGCGCGACGAGGGCCAGATCAAAGAGGAGAAGGCCGCTGGTAAAGGGGCGAAGACCGGCCGGGAGGTAGAGCAGAGCCTCGGTGCCGAGGACGACCACCACGATGTGCACCAGGAAGAAGTAGAGCGAGGCCTGGCCGCAGGGAATCAGTACCCTGCCCGTCATCCGATGCACTGGCTTCCACAGGCGATCGACCAGCCAGAAGGAGGCCGCGAAGAAGAGGGCGAGGTTGAGCAGCCGTCCCGGTCCGAGGTCGGTGCGACCGAACCAGGTGGAAACGACGGACGGCGGTAGGGTCATATGACCCAGCTCAGCGCCGCGCTTGAGGAGGACAAATAGGAGAGTGCCACCTATCGTCAGCCAGGCCAAGCGGCGATCCCCCAGGCGGCGCCAGCCTCGGCCTAACGCCTGGCGGTGGTAGCCGCACGCCATGCCGACGAAGAAGAGCAGCTGCCAGATCAGAATAGGAAAGACCTGATAACCGGAACTTTCCAACCAAGGAATCCTCGGGTTGGGGCCGAGCGCCCAACCGAGGAGATAGATCGCCACGGAGGTCGTCAGCAGCCGCCGCGTGCGGCCAGCGCGGAGCCAGGACAGCGCCAGTGGGGCGAAGAGCAGGAAAGCGACGTAGCGCGTCAGCACGTGCAGGTAGTAAGGCTGGTTGAAGCTCAACAGACGAGAGGCGTCGAACGAGCCCTGGGACCAGAGCATGGAGAATCTGTTGTCTCGCAGAATGCCGCCGAACTCTAGCCCCAGAAAGAGCAGAAGCAGAGCGAGGTTGGCCAGGTAGAGGTACAGGGCTCGATTGACAAGGCTTCGACGGACGTGAGCCCAGCCTGCGGTGAGCATCTTGCGACCGTAGACAATCCCCACCACGGCACCGGAGATGAAGAAGAAACCTTCAGCGGCGGAAACCCACCCGAGCCAGTTTTGCCAGCCGTGTGCTCGGGTGGGAGGAAGATGGTTGAAGGCCATCTTGAGCAAGCAGAGGCCGCGCAGCAGGTCCAGACGCAGGTCCCGTTGGCTAGCGTTGGCGTCGTATCGCCAACCGGCGCGATGGCCAGCGGAGCTTGCCGCCTGCGTCATCTACGAGCCTGGCCGTCCCAGCCGCACGGTGATGGGCTCCAAGCGCCGTTCGCGCAGCACTTCGAGACGGACCTCATCGCCCGGCTGATTGCGCTCGAGCGCTAAAGCGATGTCGTCCATCGAGCGGATCGAGGTGCCGTTGATCGCGGTGATGATATCGCCCAGTTGGACCCGGCCGGAGCGGTCGCGGCGGCTGGGTCGCAGTCCGGCTCGTTGCGCACCGCTGCGCTGGCTCACCCGAAGAATCAGAACGCCTTGGGTGTCGCTGTTGCGCAGTACTTGACCGACCGCCACCCCTTCGATTCCCAGGATCGCCTGGTTGAGCCGACCGTCGGCAATCAGCCTCGGTACCACCCAGCGTACGGTGTCGGCGGGAATGGCGAAGCCGATTCCGGCGTAGGCGCCGGAGGGGCTATAGATCGCCGTGTTGACGCCAATCAAGCGGCCAGCGCTGTCGAGCAGAGGCCCACCAGAATTGCCGGGGTTGATCGCGGCGTCGGTCTGGATCACGTCGCGAATCGGCAAGCGGCCGGCGGACTCGATCTCGCGGCCCAAGGCACTGATAATGCCGGTGGTCAGGGTTTGGTCGAGACCGAACGGGTTGCCGATGGCGTAGACGCTCTGGCCCACTTGGAGGTCGCGCGAGACGCCGAGCGCAATCGGTTGCAGCGATGAGCGTGGTGGCTGGATACGCAGGACGGCTAGGTCTTTCTCGGGGGCCACTCCGACCAGCTCCGCATCCCAGGTGGAGTGGTCGGCCAGGGTGACCTGGGCCCGACTGGCACCGCGGATGACGTGGTAGTTGGTGACCACATGGCCTTGGCGGTCCCAGAGGAAGCCGGTTCCGGTTCCTTGGGGGATCTCCTGGGCGTCGAGGCTAAAGAAGTTCCGGCGCACGGTGAGCGAGGTGATGTAGACCACGCCGGGAGCGGCCTGTTGAAAAATGCCGATCGTGGCGCGCTCTTCGCCGCTGAGTTGGGTGGCCAGCGAAGCCTGTTGCCTTGGGCGCGCCGGACTCGCCTCGGTTTCGACGGCCGCGGCGGGTCCGCTGGCAACCGCGAGCGACTCGCCGAGATCGGCCTTGCTCGCTGCCGTGGAACCGGGCTGCCCGCGCCACCACGTTCCGGCGACGAAGCCTCCGAGAGGAAAGAGGCCGACCACGACCACGGCGATGAGGATGGAGAAGGCGCGGGAGTGGGGCCTACGCGGAGTCTCCGCGGGTGGGTTGCGCAGGGGGAGCGGTTGCACTGTGGCGATCTCCTGTTCGTGTGGCTGAGTTCTTTCCCTCGACTCTAACCCCTCCTGACATCTCTTCATTCCTCCTCGTAAATTTCTACCTCGCAAGGCGATCGAGAGGGTAATCTGAGGCCGGCTTGAGATTCTGGCCCCACGAGAGTGAAATGGAATGATCTAGAAGGCCACCCCCAGTGGGAACCGTGAGGAGGACCTTGTCGAACCGCTGCTTTGGCTCGCGGTAAGGTTGAGGTCAAGGATAGCTTTTCGCGGTTCTCAATTCCTAGGGTACTCTTGGTATAGAATTTGGGCACGCCGAAAAGACAGGGAAATAGGGGCTTTTGCGCATACCTTGGCGCCTGAATCGGCGCAGTTCTTCCAAGAGTCCCCTGTTGACCTTCATCCCTCAAGGTTGAAGAGTTCGGAGTGGCCGTGAGTGACGTGGTTCAAGGATGGAATCAGCGAGGATTTGATCGATGATGGCTAGTTTTTCCGCACTGCCTAGTTTCCAAAGTCGCGGGTCGTGGCTGGCCCTTTTCTTCGCTGGCGCCTTATGGCTGACGCCTTTCTCGCCTTTCTCGGCGGACCGAGCCTGGGCTCAGGATGTCAATTTGTCCATCCCCACCTTGCCGCCTGGCAAGGTGACCGTCACCTTCCGGGTAACGGTCGACAATCCCCTGTCGGCGGGTGCTGACGAGGTGTGCAACCAGGGCACGGTCGACGGCACCGAGTTTGCCTCGCTGGTGACCGACGATCCCGATGACGCGACCGGTTCCACCGATCCCACTTGCACCGCGATCGAGGCCGAGCCCGACATGGTGATGATCTCGAAGACCGCCGATGTCGCTTCCACCGCTCCCGGCGGTACCATCAACTACTCGTTGACCTACCGCAACGCCGGTGACCAGAACGCCACCGGCGTGGTGCTCAGCGAAACGGTACCCGCCAATACAACCTCGGGAATCAACCTGGGCTGGGAGCGCAACTCGGCCGGCTCAGGGCTTGATTGCGACGGCGAAGCGGCCGGCACCCAGTGTTTCTTCACCGTCGGCGCGGTCATCGGCCAAGGGGTGAACATGACGGTTGGCTTCCAGGTGGTGGTCGACGCGGTGATCGCCGCTGGGGTGACTCAGATCGGCAACACCGGTGCGGTGGGTAATGACGGCACGAATGGCGCCGACCCGACCGCCAACAACGCCCAAACTTTGCAACTGTCGGTCGCCGCGGCGCCGGACTTGGAGATGGTCTCGAAGGTCGCCGATGT
>QIHU01000659.1 GCA_003231035.1 Acidobacteriota bacterium | reverse complement strand
ACATCGCGCCCGATATAGCCGACCTCGGTGAACTTGCTGGCCTCCACCTTCAAGAAGGGAGCTTTGGCCAGCTTGGCGAGCCGCCGGGCGATCTCAGTCTTACCGACGCCGGTGGGGCCGATCATCAGAATATTCTTCGGCACCACCTCTTCGGCCAGATCGGGGGCGAGCTGCTGGCGGCGCCAACGGTTGCGCAAGGCGATGGCCACCGACCGCTTGGCCGCCTTTTGACCGACCACGTGCTTGTCCAGTTGAGCGGCGATCTGCCGCGGAGTCATATCGTCGAGAGAGAGTTGCGTCTCTTCAGGGGGGAGTGGTTGACCCATGCTCTACAGTTCCTCGAGGGTGAGGTGGTGGTTAGTGAAGACACAAATGTCGCCGGCGATCTTCATCGCTTCACGGGCGATCTGGTTAGCTGACATCGGAGTGTGCATCATCAAGGCTCGGGCGGCCGAGAGGGCGTAGTTGTCGCCAGAACCGATGGCAATTAGCTCGTCACGGCCTTCGTCGTCCTCGGTTTCCGACAGCGGATCGGGGGTGAGGAGGTCACCGCCACCGTTGAGCATGAAGCTCAACTCCTTGTTGGCGACGATCATCACGGCTTGCAGCTGCCGCAAGGCGCGGTCGGTGCGCCACTCTTTGGCCAGTTCGACCACGGCGCGTTCGAGGTTGCGAGGATACTCGTCGATCTTGCCCTCCAGCCGGGCGAACAGAGCGAGACCGTCGGCGGCGCCACCGGCGAAGCCGGCTAGCACCGTCTTGTCTTTTCCAATCCGGCGTACCTTGCGAGCGCCAGCCTTAATCACGGTGTTGTTGATCGAGACTTGGCCATCGCTAGCTAGGCAGAGATGGCCGCCGCGACGCACTAGGAGCACGGTGGTCGAGCGGAAGCGTGGTGGCCCGTTGGGCGGGGATTCTAGAGAATTCATGGACGGCAGATAGTATCAGGACGGCGATCTCTTACGGGCTGTATTTGAGCTAAGTTTGGGGTTGGCACCCTTCGCTGGCGCCTCTAGTCTTTGGCGGTGGATCGAGCCCGCGGGCGAGCTCAAGGAGGCGGGCTACAGGGTTTCGGCTGTCACCGCGGCGAGGAACGTGGCGGGATCGTCGGGGGTGACCACCACGCGTAGTGGCTCGTCGTTGAGGCTGGCTTCGACGAGGATGGCGTTGTGCAGGTTCGAGGCGTAGAGATCGAACTCGCCCAACTGGGCGGAGTCGTAGCCGCCGGTGCCGGCGATGATTCCGGCGTGGCTGGCTAGCCGTTCAAGGTGGAGAATTTCCTTCTCGTCGAGGCGGCGCAGCGAGGCACCGGCCAAAGGGATACGCTCGTTGCCCGAACTCAAGGCGATGGTCAACAACCCTTTTGAAAGGTAGAGGCCGTCGAGGTCGGTCTCGCCCACTAGGCCGAGCGCGAAGAGGGGGCCGATGGCGGCGATCAGAGCGATCATGCCGCCACCGAGCTTGCCGTTGACGAAAGCGGCCACGGCGACCCCAATCATGAGGAGCAAGAGAAAACCGAGGAATTGCCGCAGTCGCCTTCGGCCCTGGGCCACGGCGCCGCCCAGCGAGCACGGAAATAAGGTCGCGGTGGTTGTCGTGGTCATCGGTTCTCACTTTGGCTGCGAGCGTCGGGCTCGGTTTCGCCGCGGGCGCGGGGATGGCTTTGGCGGTAGACGGCGAGCAGCCGTTCGACTTCAAGATGGGTGTAGCGCTGGGTGGTGGCGAGCGAACTGTGGCCGAGTAACTCCTGAATCCCCCGTAGGTCGGCGCCGCCTTCCAGGAGGTGGGTGGCGAAAGTGTGCCGCAGGGTGTGCGGATGAACGCCGCGGGCGATGCCGGCGGCGTCGACGGCGCGGTCGACCACGCGACGCACCGAGCGCGCGCTGAGCCGGCCACCCCGGTAGTTGAGGAAGATCGGTTCTTGGTCTGGGTCACTGCTCAATCCCAGCGCGGTGGCCTGGGCGCGCACCCCTTCCCACGCCGTCAACCAGCCCTCTAGCGCCGTTGCCGCCGGCCGCCCAAAGGGCACCATCCGCTCCTTGCCCCCTTTGCCTACTACTCGCAAGACGCGGGCCGAGAGGTCGAGGTCGCGCCAATCGAGGCTGACCAATTCACCGACCCGCAACCCAGAGGCGTAGAGCAGTTCGAGCAGCGCCCGGTCGCGAAGCGCCAGCGGATCCTGCCCCGCGCGCGCTTCGAGCAGGTTTTCGGTCTCGCCGGGTCGTAGATGGCGCGGCAGTGGCTTGGCCTGCTTAGGGGCGCGCACCCCTTGCGCCGGGTTGTGGTCGAGGAGTCCTTCGCGGCAGGCGTAGCGAAACAGGCTGCGCACGGCACTGAGGGTGCGGGCGCGGCTACTGGCGGCGATTCCGTCGCGGGTCATGGCGGCAAGAAAAGAGCGCACGGCCAGAGGGTCGACCTCGCCGGGGGTTACCGTCTCCTGGCCCAGAAAGTCTTCGCTGAGGAATTGGTCGAAGCGTTGCAAATCCTTGCCGTAGGCGCGCAGGGTGTGCGGCGACAGATTGCGCTCTTCGTCGAGGTGGCGCAGGAACTGGTAGATGAGGTGCTGCATGGGGGGGGCTAGCTCGCCTCCATCAGCGCCGGGGTCGCCTCTTCCCGCGCCAAGCGCGGGTCCTTGGCCAGCTCCACCCGCTGCTCGCCTGCCCAGGCCACCAGCGCGTGGTGGGCCCGCTGGGCATAGGCGCCGCGCCGCTCCCGCTTCTTGGCCCGGATCACCAAAGGCTCGAAGAGGCCGTAGTTGACGTTGGCCGGCTGGAAGCGCTTTGGGTTCGATTCGGTCAAATGGCGCGCCAGCGAACCCAGCGCGGTGGTGGCCGGCAATGGTTGCGGCAGTGGGGTGCCCGTTGCCACCTCTCTACCGGGCTCGCCCGCTCTGGCGCGATGTTCCAAGGTCAAATAGAGGCCGATGAGCAAGCCGGTGGCGGCCGATTCCAGATACCCCTCGACTCCGGTGATCTGCCCTGCCAAGCGCAATCGAGGCCGTGCCTTGATGCGATACCAGGGGTCGAGGTGAATGGGTGAGTTGATGAAAGTATTGCGGTGGATCTGGCCCAAACGAACGAACTTCGCGTTTTCTAGCCCTGGGATCAGGCGCAGGACTCGCTTCTGATCGCCCCACTTCATCCGCGACTGGAAACCGACCAGGTTGAGGTGGCTCTTGGCGAGGTTCTCTTGACGCAGTTGCACCACCGCCCAAGGCTGCTCACCATCGGGGGTGCGCAGCCCCACCGGTTTCATCGATCCGTAGCGCAGCGTGTCCACCCCGCGCCGCGCCAGCTCTTCGATCGGCAGGCAACCCTCGAAGAAGAGCCCCTGTTCAAAATCGTGCAGTGGCAGCACTTCGGCGTTGACCAGCGCGTCGTAGAAGATGGCGTACTCCTCGCGGGTCATCGCGGCGTTGAGGTAGTCGGCCCCGCCCTTGTCGTAGCGCGAAGCCCAGAACAACCGCGACATGTCGAGACTCTCGGTGTCGACGATGGGGGCGATGGCGTCGTAGAAGTACAAGTGCTCGCTGCCCAAGACCTCTTGCAGGCAGTTCGCCATCGCTTCGGAAGTGAGGGGGCCGGTGGCGATCACCGCTTCGCCGGGGGGCAGTGCGGTGACCTCTTCTCGCCGTATCTCGATATTGGGATGGGTGTCGAGGGCGGAGGTGATGGCGGCGGCGAAGCGCTCGCGATCGACTGCTAGAGCACTGCCGGCCGGAACAGCGGCACGGCGAGCGGCACCGACGATCAACGAGCCGAAGGCCTCCATCTCCCGTTTGAGCAGGCCGGCGGCGTGGAAGGGGTCGTCGCTGCGTAGCGAGTTGCTACACACCAGCTCGGCCAGGTCTCCCGTTTGGTGGGCCGCCGTGGGGCGCTGCGGCCGCATCTCCCACAGGATGAC
>QIHU01000240.1 GCA_003231035.1 Acidobacteriota bacterium | reverse complement strand
TCGCCACGCAAGATCGACAGCGGAGGGTAGAGCAGGACGAAGCTGGCCAGCGTTGCGTTGAGCCGGTCGCGGCCGAGCCGATCTTCGATCCAGCTGAGGGCAGAACGAGTGAGGGCCCTACTGGTGGGAGCGCCCTCTAGCTGGCCGCGGTAGCGATCGAGCAGGGCGATGAGTAACTCATGGACCAGGCCGAGGGCGAAGAGCCGTCCCGGGGTCGCCTCGTCGCGCGGACCCCGATCCTCGCGCAGCCGGGCGGTCAACTGACGGGCCGCCGCCGGGTTGGTGAGGATCACTCCGCCGCCCTCGGCGAAGAAGTCTTTGCCTAGAGCTAGACGCTCGTGCGCCGCCCGCGACACGGGGAGACCTCGGCGCGGGCGGGAGAGTTCCTGGCTGCCAGTTTTAGCCTGCATGGCGATGCCGTCGAAGCGCACTCGATGGAGCCGGGGAGTCGCTGCGCGCGGTGGCGCAAGAGTATCAGCGCACAGAGGATCTCCCGGACTGTTACGATGCGCCGCTATGCTGACGACTGCCACCCGCGTTGGGGTTCCCTTCCTCCACTGTGCCGATATCGAGCTGCCCCGCCAGGTGGCCAAACTCTACGATCTGGCCTACAACTTGCGGTGGAGCTGGAATCCCTCGGCCCGGAGGCTGTTCGAAGAGATCGATCCGACCTCCTGGCGCCACTACCGCAACCCGGTCGAGTTGTTGATCAACGTCGAGCCTTCCCACTGGCTTGCCCTGCTGGAAGACGGCTCGCTGCTGCGCCGTTACGAGCGGGTGACCGAAGACCTAGAGAGCTACCTCCAGCGGCGCGGTGGCTGCTGGTTCGATGAGAATCACGGCGAGGAGCTGACCGACGGACCGGTGGCCTACTTCTCGATGGAGTACGGTCTGCACCAGAGCTTGGCGATCTACTCCGGCGGTCTGGGCGTCCTTTCAGGCGATCACTGCAAGAGCGCTAGCGATTTGGGTCTGCCGATGGTCGCTGTGGGCCTGGCCTACACCCACGGTTACTTTCAACAGACGATCGACGCCGACGGGGTCCAGCAGCACTTCTACCCCGAGTACGACTTCACCCGCTTGCCCATCCGGCCGGTGGCCGATCCCAAGGGTGGCGGCGAACTGCGCATCGTGGTCCCCCTGCCCGGTCGCGAAGTGCAGGCGCGGGTGTGGGTTGCGGAAGTCGGACGGATTCCGCTCTTGCTGCTCGACACCCGTCTGCCGGAGAACGATCCCGCCGATCGCCCGATTACCGGCCAGCTGTATGTGCGTGGCCGCGCCATGCGACTGGCGCAAGAGATCTTGCTCGGCGTTGGCGGGGTACGAGCGCTGGCGGCGTTATCGATCGAGCCCGAATGTTGGCACATCAACGAGGGCCACTCGGCGTTGCTGCAACTGGAACGGTTGCGCCAGCGTATCGAGGCGGCGGACGGTCCGCGCTCGCTGGGTTCCTTTGTCGAGGAGGTGCGCCGGGATGTGGTGTTCACCACCCACACCCCGGTGCCGGCCGGAAACGAACAGTTCGACCGCGATCTGGTGGAGCGCTATCTGGAACCGTGGAGCGAGGTTCTGGGTGGTCTCGATGGCTTTATTGCCCTGGGCAACGCTGACCCTCGAAGCGAAGGCGGTGCCTTCAATTTGACCGCGCTGGGGCTCAATACCAGCCGCTGGGCCAACGCCGTCAGCAAGCTCAACGCCGAGGTGACCAGCCGCATGTGGCGACACCTTGAGTTGCCACGCGCGGCGGGCGCGCCGGTCATCGCACCGATCACCAACGGGATCCACACCTCCACCTGGGTGGGCGAGGAAATGGGGGCGCTCTTCGCCAAGACCCTCGGCCGCGATTGGCAGTCCCGCCTCCTTGATGAGGCGGCCTGGCAGCCCATTCGGAAGGTGGCCAACGCGGAGGTTTGGAACGCTCATCAGGCGCAGAAGAGCCGTTTGGGCCGCTTTGTTCGCCAGCAAACCCGTCGCCAGCTAGCCCGCCACGGCAGTTCCCCGGAAGAGCTGCGGCAGGCGGACGCTCTCTTTGACGAAGAGGTCTTGACCATCGGCTTTGCCCGCCGATTCGCTACCTACAAGCGGGCGAAACTGTTGTTTTCGAAGCTGGATCGGCTCCGTGACCTCTTGCGCGATCCCCACCGGCCACTCCAGATCCTGCTGGCTGGCAAGGCGCATCCGGCGGATCGGGCCGGACAGTCGTTGATCCAAGAGATCTTCGCCCTCAGCCAGACTGAGGACTTCCGCGGTCGGGTCTTCTTTTTGGAGGGCTATGACATGAAGATCGGGCGGATGTTGGTGCAAGGTGTCGACGTGTGGCTTAATACCCCTCGGCGCCCGATGGAGGCCAGCGGCACCAGCGGCCAGAAGGCGGCGATGAACGGCGTCCTGAACTGTTCGATCCTCGACGGCTGGTGGCCCGAAGGGTATGAAGGCGACAACGGTTGGGCGATCGATGAAGCTGAGGTGAGCGAAGAGCTCAACGACGAGGAGCAAGATCGCCACGATGCCGAAGAGCTGTACCGACTTCTGGCGGAAGAGATCACGCCGGCTTACTACCGGCGAGAAGGGGGTCGACCCCCGGCGGACTGGGTCGAACGGATGAAGGCTTCCATCGCAACCGCGACGCCTCGGTTCTCCAGCCATCGGATGGTGCGCGACTACGTCGAATTGAGCTATTTACCGTCGCGGTCCTAGTTTTACCGGTCATGGGGCGGAATTTTGCTTGCGCGTAAACAGCGCAAATAGTAGATTGAGTCAACTGCCCTTGGGACTCTAGATCCTCGTCCCTCGGGTAGGAACCCGCGACTGCGCTGCCTTACCATCCTTTCTGGGAGTCCCTCCATGTCCGAGTTAGTTGACCGGGGCTATGCCTACCCCGGAGCCTTGGTTTCCACCGACTGGGTATCTCGCCATCTCGACGATCCGAACGTGCGGCTCATCGAGTCGAACGAGAGTCCCTTGGTCTATCCGTCCGGCCATATCCCAGGGGCCGTGGAGGTGGACTGGATTCGCGATCTGAATGATCCGATCAACCGGGACTATCTGGATCGAGGCGGTTTTTCAGCCTTGATGCAGCGCCTAGGCGTCACCGAGAAGACCACCCTGGTCTTCTACGGCGATAAGAGCAACTGGTGGGCCTGCTACGCCTTCTGGGTCTTCCAACTCTTTGGCCACACCAACTCTCGGGTGATGGACGGCGGTCGGCTCAAGTGGGAGTTCGAAGGTCGTGAGCTGACCATTCAAGAGCCTCGGATTGCCGCTAGCAACTACCAGTCCGCGGAACGCAACGACGAGCGTATTCGCATTTTTCGCCAGCAGGTCATGGACCACCTGCTGGCTGGTGGTCGGCTGGTCGACGTGCGCAGTCCGGCTGAATATCACGGCGAACTGTTGCACATGTCCGACTACCCCAACGAAGGCGCGGTGCGCGGCGGCCACATTCCCACCGCCAACAACATTCCATGGGCCGAGGCGGTTCACCCCCACGACGGAACCTTTCGCCCCGCGGCCGAACTGCGGAGACTCTACCTACAGGAGCATGACCTGAAGGCCGATGACGACCTGGTGGTCTACTGTCGAATCGGCGAACGCAGCAGCCACACCTGGTTCGTCCTGCGCTACCTGCTGGGTTTCGGCAAGGTGCGCAACTACGACGGGTCTTGGGTCGAGTGGGGGAACCTTGTGGGTGTGCCGATTGAGCGGTAGGGGGCGTTTGCGGTTTTGGGGCTGAGCAGCCTCCGGCGGTCGGTGGTGCTACCCACAAGGTTCTTTCAATTTTTGGGGGCTCTCTCCGAGCCCCCTCGTCCCGAAAAAACGGGATTTTTCGGGACTCACCCCGTATCTGGACTCCTCTCGCAAGGGGCTACGAGAGACTTTTTTCGGATCGGTCTTCTTGGTTTCTTCTGGATCGGCTTCACTTGTTTCTTGGG
>QIHU01000264.1 GCA_003231035.1 Acidobacteriota bacterium | reverse complement strand
GCCTAGTACCAAGATGAGGGCCAAGAACGGCCCAATTCGCAGACTTTTCCTTTGCATCATCATGTCCACTTCCTACCTTTCCTTTTCGGAAGCGAACGTCGCCAACTCATCTGTCACACTACTTGAGCAAATCCGATGCCAACGACTTGCCGCGCAGCGGCGGTCGGCTGGATATGGTAACAAAACCAGGCCCCGCGCCCCCCGTCGCCTAGCCGCGACCTTGCTGTGGGCAGCGCGATCCTCGGCCTCGGTTCAAGACCATGGATCCATGCGATTCAGCGGATTGACTCCGCGACCGAGCGGCTACTTCTCGCCAATGCGCGGAGGACGCGGCCGGTTCTTGGGCCGGGTCAACACGGGGACAAGAAAGAAGACCGCGTAGACGACGAGAGCATAGAGCCAGACGTAGGGAGCGGCCTCTTGGGCCGCCTTGGAGGCCAAAGAGCGCAGCAGAATCACCAGGCCGGCAGGCCCCACGGCATAGAGGAGAAACAGACGGGGGCGAACCCCCGGCGGGAGAGTTCGCCTGCGAAGGTTGTACAGATTACTAGCCACCCAGCCACATATCGCCGCCGCGGTGTAGAGGGTGTAAAACGAGAGGGTGAGCGCCCCAGAGAGGAGCGACACACCTAGCATCGCGAGGAGACCGAACAGCCAGATAGCGATGAACAAGCCCGCCAGAATCGGTCCCAACCGCCGCATTTCTACCTCCTCAGCCCGCCTCTGGCTCCGGCGGATACCAGCGCAGAACCGGCTTTTTCACCGCCCGCACCTCGTCGCACCGGCGCACCGGGGTGCTGTAGGGCGCCCCTTTCAGGAGATCTGGGTCGGTTCGCGCTTCCTCCGCGATCGCTCGCATGGCGGCGATCAGATGGTCCAGCTCCTCCTTGCCGGTGGTTTCGGTGGGCTCGATCATCAAGGCACCTGAAACGATCAACGGGAAGTAGGTGGTGGGAGGATGGAAGCCGTAGTCCATCAGTCGCTTGGCGATATCCAGAGTGCTGACCCCATGGCGTGCCTGCCACTTGTCCGAGAAGACCACCTCGTGCAGCGTCGGCGAGGAATAGGGCAGATGGTAATCCTCCTCCAGCCCCTGACGCACGTAGTTGGCGTTGAGCACCGCCATTTCCGCCACCCGCGCCAATCCCTCTCCCCCCATCGACAAGATGTAGGTCAGCGCCCTGATCATCATCCCGAACTGGCCGTTGAAGGAACGCACCCGCCCCACCGACCGCGGTCGGTCATAGTCCAAATAGAAGCTACCGTCGGCGCCCCGTTCCACCGTCGGCGCGGGCAGGAAGGGGACGAGTTCGTCGCCCACCGCCACCGGCCCCGCGCCGGGGCCGCCACCGCCATGAGGAGTGGTAAAAGTCTTGTGGAGGTTCAAATGGAGGACATCGACGCCCATTTTTCCGGGCAGTGCCTTGCCGACGAAGGCATTGAAGTTGGCGCCGTCGCAATAGAGAAAGCCGCCCTTGGAGTGAACGATGCGCGAGATCTCGAGGATCTGATCCTCGAATACGCCCAGGGTATTAGGTACGGTGAGCATCAGCGCGGCGACCTCGTCGGTCATCGCCCGTTCGAGATCTTCCAGATCGAGGGTGCCGCGCTCGTTGGAAAGCAGCTCCTGGACCTGGTAGCCGGCGAAGTGCGCCGAAGCCGGATTGGTTCCGTGCGCCGAATCCGGGATCAACACCGTGCGGCGCTGCTCGCCCCGCGCATCGAGCGCCGCCCGCGCCATCAGCATGCCGGCAAACTCGCCCTGCGCTCCCGCCGCCGGCTGGAGGCTCACCCGGGGCATTCCGGTTAGCGTTTTGAGCACCCCTTCCAGTTCCCAAAGCAGTTCCAGGTTCCCCTGGACGGTCGAGTCGGGCTGCAAAGGGTGGCTGGCGGCGAAGCCGGTGTAACGGGCCGTCTCCTCGTTGATCCGCGGGTTGTACTTCATGGTGCAACTACCCAGCGGATAGAGTCCGATATCCAACGCATAGTTCTTGCGCGAAATGCGGCTAAAGTGGCGAATGACATCCGACTCGGAGAGTTCCGGCATCTCCTCTAGATCACCGCGCAGCTCCTCCGCGGGCAGCAACTGATCGAGTTCCACCTCCTCGACCCCTACGGGAGGCAGCTGAACACCGATGCGGCCGGATCGGCTGCCGTCGAAGAGGAGCCCTTCGTCGCGCCAGTAGACCTCGGGGTGAAGCTTGCGGGATTCGACCTTGCGTTCTTCACTCATGCCGTTTCTCCCACCGTTTCCGCCTGCCGCGTGCGGCGCAGGAGCGCCTCCTCGAGCTGGGCCAGCTCGGACGGCGGATTGCATTCCGTGACCGCGGTCAAAAAGCAGTCTTCAAGCTCCGGGTAGTCCTTGCCCAGAGCCACTCCGGCCAGGATCCCCTCTTGCTCCAGAGCGCCGAGGAGCCCCGGTACGGGGGTGGAGCTGCGCAGCACCATCTCGTTGAAGCCGGGCCCATCGAAACGCGGCGAGACGCCATGGTCGGCGGCGGTCAGCCGGCGGCGCAGATGTGCCGCCCGCTGTAGGTTCATCTCCGCCAGTCGGCGCAAGCCGTGACGACCGTGCAACGACAGATAGATGGTCGCCGCCAGCGCGCACAGCGCCTGGTTGGTGCAGATGTTCGAGGTCGACTTCTCGCGCCGAATGTGCTGCTCGCGGGTCGACAAGGTCAGGACCCAAACCCTGCGGCCCTCGCTGTCCACCGTCTCGCCCGCCAGCCGCCCCGGCATCGAGCGCTTGAAGCGATCGCGCACCGCCATGAAGCCCAAGTAGGGGCCGCCGTAGGAGACTGGCAAGCCGAAGGACTGCGCCTCACCGCAAGCGATATCGCAACCGCCAGCACCCGGGCTCGCGAGCAGGGCCATGGAGAGGGCTTCGGTGACCACGCCGATACTCACCGCCCCCTGAGCGTGGGCCAGATCGGAGGCCCGCTGCCACCCTTCGACGACGCCAAAGTAGTTGGGTGACTGGATGGCGACACAGGCCGTCTGATCGTCGATCACCGCCTCCAGCGCCGCGCCATCGGTGCGGCCGGAGCCATCCCAACCGACCTCGACAATCTCAAAGTCCAGGTTGCGCACATAGGTGGCCAGCGTCGCTCGGTACTCGGGATGAATAGCGCGGGAGACCACGACCTTGCGCCGTTTCTTCTTGATCCGAGCGGCCATCAGAACCGCTTCGGCGAAGGCGCTCGCCCCCTCGTACATAGAGGCATTGGCCACCGGTAGGCCGGTCAACATCGAGATGAAGGTCTGGAACTCGAAGATCGCTTGCAGGGTTCCCTGGCTGACCTCGGGCTGGTACGGCGTATAGACGGTAAGAAACTCGCCGCGCTGGATCAAGTAGTCGACCGCCGCCGGGCTGTCATGGCGATAGGCACCGCCGCCCAGAAAACTGATCAGGTCCCGCCCAGCCACCTGGTTGTTGCCTTCGAGCTTCTGAAAATAGCGACGCAGTTCCTGATCGGAGAGGGGACCTTCGATGGCGGGCGGCGCTTCGAAACAGACCGCTTTCGGGACTGAAGCGAAGAGCTCTTCAACGGTGGATAAACCGATTGCCCGCAGCATCTCGTCGAGATCCGAATAGCCGACGGGAATGTAACGGTGGGCACTGTCAGCCACGAGATCAGGACTCTTTCCGCGCCAGGAATTCCGCGTAGGCCGCGGCGTCCATGAGCGCATCGAGCTGCGAATCGTCGGTCAGACGAATCTTGAACAACCAGCCGTCGCCGTGCGGAGAATCGTTCATCGGCTCGGGGTCGTCCATCACCGCGGTGTTGATCTCGATCACCTCGCCGCCGACCGGCGTGTAGATCTCGGCGACCGCCTTGACCGACTCGATAGTACCAACCTCTTCGTTGGCGTCGAAACTCTGCCCGACCTCCGGCAGGTCGACGAACACCACTTCGCCCAACGCCTCTTGCGCGAACAGGGTGATGC
>QIHU01000235.1 GCA_003231035.1 Acidobacteriota bacterium | reverse complement strand
GGCGCACTGCTGGGGGCTGAGGTCTCAGGCCCAACAATCGTCGAGGATTGGCTAGTTCAGCTCGGAGCACTGGTGTCTTCATCGCCGGTTATTGCGGAGGTCGCTGATGGCAACACGAAGGAAATTGTGATCACCTCGTTCTGCCCAGGCGTCACTTGTCCGGGAAACCCACTTGCCGGAGGTCGAGTCTTTGTGCTTACCGCAGCTGGGGCAGATCTTCCAGGCTGGCCTAACAGCCCGCAGTAAAATTCATCCTGGCTCCGAGCGGGTCTTTGGCCGCGCCTCTGCGTCTGAAAATCCTCAACGAACCTCGGGTTCGCCTGCGGTTTTCTTCCTTGACTCGCAACCAAATCCCTCGCTCTCGCCGACGGACGACTCTTACCACGGACTGCTAAGGCTGTAGGAACGTTCGTCACACCTGCTCTTGCCGACCTTGACGGGGACGGCGACCTAAACCCGGAGATTCTCGTGAAGTACTTAGATGCCGTTTCTGCCTACCATGCTGATGGGACTCTGGTCGCCGGCTTCCCTTATACGCTTTCCGACGATGGAGTTTCCTCAAGTTTTGCCCCAGGTCCTGCGCTGGGTGACCTAGACAACGACGGCCAGTTGGAGTTCGTGTTGGTTTCTCGGTCGGGAAGAGTCGCCTATTTTGACACCCTGGCCGGTACTTCCACGGCAACTCGCGCTTGGCCGATGTACAAACATGACTCACTTGGGACGAGCGATTTCGGGCCTCTCCCCATCTTTTCCGATGGGTTCGAGTCCGGCGACGTCCTTGCCTGGTCCTCGGTTGAACCGTGAGATTCGCGTAAGCTCGAGAAACCCTCCAGCAGCCGCGAGCGGCTGGTAATTCCCTGGAGAGAATGGTCGGAGAGGGAACTAAGACGCGTGGGAACGAAACAGAAGCGATCGCGGCGACTCCCAGCGACGCACACCGAAGCGACTCGGTGGCGACGTAGCCTCTTCTGGGTGTTCCCCGCAATCCTCGCAGCCGTCCTGTTCCTGCCTGCAGTTGAGTCGGGCAGGGTTTGGGATGACACCATTGTTCTTGAGACTCAGATATCGGCTTTCAGGACGGCGAGTGATGCCTTCTTTCCTCCTGACCTTGTTCCCCAGTGGCCGTATTACTACTACCGCCCCTTGCTCACCGCGAGCTACATGATCGAAAGGTATCTGTTCGGGGCAGAAGCGACTCAGGGCTTCCATGCCATGGTCATCGCCTACCACGTTGCCAACACCTTCTTCGTGGTGCTGCTCGCGGCGATGGCCCTTCGCGGCTCCCGGTATCGCTGGTGGGGCGCCATGGCTACTGGGGCACTCTTTGCTGCGCACCCCATCCATACAGAATCGGTCTGCTGGATCACCGGGCGGACCGATACGCTCGCAGCGTTGTTTCTTTTTCCAGCTTTGCTTCTTGCCATCGTCTACCGAGACCACCGGTCAAGTTGGGCACTCTGGCTGTCGCCTCTGCTGTTTCTTTGTGCTGCACTGACGAAGGAAGCAGGTCTCGCGGCTCTAGGCGTCCTGCCCTTCTGGCTCGCTCTTGTGCCGGCACCGAATGCGATCGCTTCGAACGAAGGGACCAAGAGATCGCAAGCTGCTCCGTGGTCATCGTGGCGCGCAGCCTGGCCGCTTTGGGTTCTCTACGGTGCAGCGACTCTGGTGTATCTCACACTACGAGTTGGCGCAGGAACAGGCAGTGGAACTTCTGAGCTGGTCTCTCGCCAGCCCCTGGAGCTTCTCGGCCGCTTGAGTTCCGCTTTGGCGTATTACTTGGCCAAAGCTGTGGTGCCGGTATCGCAGTCAGCCCTCGTGACAACGCTACCTGGAATGCTGGCGACGCTGGTTGCAGTCACCGCGATAACAGGTTTCACCTTTTTCTCATTGCGGCGGGCGAAATCTGGTCAAGGGATCTGGTTACTCGCTATAGTGTGGTTTGGAATCAGTCTCCTGCCTTCCTTACCTATTGCTGTCCTGCGCCTTGCCGAGGCACCAGTGGCTGAACGGTACCTTTACCTCCCATCTTTTGGACTCTGCCTCATTTTCGGAGCTCTACTGGTAGAGGCCCTGTCCCGATCCTCTTGGCGGAACTTCGCCGTCGGAATAGCGATAGCAGTGATTTTCGTCGCCTCGCTGGGTACACTGAGGCGTGCCGCCGTTTGGCGAAGCGATCTTGCCCTTTGGAGCGATACGGTCGCGAAAGAACCGAACTCTGGCCTCGCTTGGAGTGAGTTGGGTAAAGCGCATCTGGACCGAGGGAGGAGCCTAGAGAAGGCGCTGGAGGCCTACGAGAAATCTGTCCGGACCCACAATGACTCGATGGGTCGTGCGATTTCCTTCAACTCGATAGGTGTCATCCATGCACGTCAGGGCCGGGAGGAAGAGGCGCTCGTTGCATGGTTGGCTGCCACCGGGGAGGAGCCGTCCTATGCTTCACCTTCCTATAACCTGGGAAACTTCCTGGCTCGCCGCTTCGAGTCGGTGGCCCGACAAGAGGGCCGCTTCGATTTTCAACTCCTAGACGAAGCACGCTCCCATCTGAGCCGAGCTGTCGAGCACGACCCGCGATATCGCAAGGCTTGGCTCCGACTGATCTGGTGCGATGTCCAAAAGGTGATGTATCTACCGGTTACCCAAAGCAATGTCAATCTTGCCCGAGTTGCTCTCGGAGATGCTGAGAAAAACCGTCTAAGTTTGGCAAGTGTGGACCCGGAAGGATCCTTCACCCAGCAAGCCGAGCAACTCCTCCAGCGCGCCCGAGAGTTTCTAGGACGCGGTGCTGTTGAGGTCGAGGGCCAGACGAGATAGGCAGGCAGCTATTTGACCGGGTGACTCTTCCTCTCCTTGGGTGGGTAAGTAGCGCCAGATCAGGATTGGCCGTAGTCTTGTGGGGTGCAAGATCAAGAGCTGTCCGCAAAGGTCCTGGGTATCGAATCGCCCTGGAGTGTCACGGAAGTAGACCTGGCTCTGGAGGAAGGCGAGATTTGGGTTCACCTGTTGGCAGCGCTCGAAAAGTGCTCCAGTCCGCCGCCTAGAAACTCACTCCGGCCGTGTTTCGATTGTGGTCAGAGAGTCCATCGTCGGAACCGCTGGGCTGTAGGAAACGTGAAGCGCTTTCAAAAGGGTGTGAGAGGGTGCCGTCTGCGGCAGCCTTTCATGCCCGGGCAGACCGGCGACCGGGGGTGAAGGGGGTCTGTGCTATCAGTCGATGGGATCCTGACAGCTCTTCGCTGGCCGAGGCGGTAGTGATCGCTCTCGGCCAGCGTTGGGTGGAACCTTAGCCCTTCCCTGTCGTGCCTAACCGGTTCGACAGGGGGAATGGCCCTAGGCAAGTTCTACTAGAAGCACCATTTGGCGGGCCGACACTCGAATTTCCAGTCTCCCCAGTTACAACCGAGGACGGACGTTGCCTGGATTCCCATGGAGGACTGGGCAGCCTTGCAGGATGACAAGGACATTGACGAACCCACAATGAACTGAGCGCCAGTGCAGGAAGAGCCCAGTGTCATGTACGGAATATAGCCGCAGGCGCCCGGCTCCACGGGGCTGGGCGCGTTAGGGATCGCGTCCGCCGTGGGGACGAGCATGGTGGTGGCTAGGGCGGAGATAGCAACGAAAGCAAGGGCAAGGCCAAAGTGACGAAGTTTCATGGAAACCTCCCTAAGATTGAGGCCCCAGCGAAAGCGGGGCCAGGGTGAATAGGTTGCGTTCCACGAGTCCTTGGCGCGGAACTGCAACGAAACCCCTCAAGGAAACCCAGGAATTCTTCTTCCGAAAGCCCTTGGACGCGATCGTGAGAGGGCAAGCGAAAAGGCTGGGCCAATGGAGTTTCCAGTGGCCCAGCCAGGTAGGTGGATGGGTGTCAGCCGGCTCTAGCCGTCGTCCGCCACCTTGGCGACCCAGCGCTTCATGGTGCGCAAGCGACAGCCGAAGAGAACCTCACCGAAGCCGTGGTGCACC
>QIHU01000261.1 GCA_003231035.1 Acidobacteriota bacterium | reverse complement strand
GCGAGCTGGAGCTGGAAGAGGGCGAGCAGGGCCATGAACCGGGTCGCGCCCGCCCGCGCGGCGAGGGCGTCGAGGCGGTTCAGGCGCGCTCCATCCAGGACGACCGCGCAACTGCCCGCGGCGAAGGTCGGTCGTGAAGGACGAGGGCGGTCAGTGACCAGTTCGAGGACCCCTGGAGCCTCGGCAAGGTGGCCGCGCCACCAGGCGATGAGCTCCGCCGCCCGCTCGTCGGTCAGGGCCTGCCGCTGCCAGAGCGCGAAATCACCGTACTGGATCGGCAACGGCGCCCAAGCGGGCGTCACCGCCAGGACCCAGAGACACCCGCGAAGGAGGCGTAGGCGAGAGCGAGTTCAGCGGTCAACACGTCGATCGAAGCACCGTCGGCGATGATGTGATGAAGGTTCACCAACAGCCAATGGGAGGCCCCTTCATCCGCTGAACTCAGCCGGAGCAAGCGAGTACGCAGGAGCGGACCCCTAGTCAGATCGAACGGCCGAGCGGCCTCGGCGGCGCTCAAACGGTGGGTGGCCGCCTGGCCGACGGTCGTTTCGAGGGCGGTCAGATCGACCACTGGACTCCGCCAGAGCCTCTGATTCGCCGCTTCGACCCGTTGCACCACCCGGTCGCTGGAGCCACCCTCCCCGGCCGCGGCGAAGGTGGTGCGCAGGGACTCGTGACGCTCGACGATCGCCGCCAAAGCGTGGGCCAAGGCGCGCGGATTCAGCTTGCCGTGGACCGCCAAAGCCAACGGCATGTTGTAGAGCGGGCTGCCCGGCTCCAGTCGGTCGAGGAACCAGAGCCGCTCCTGCGCCGACGAAGCGGGGAACTCCACCGCCCCGCTAGCCGGCCTCGGTTGCGCTGAGATCGGCGCCAGCGCCCTCGTGCCCATCGGCGCGGCGCCGAGTTCTTCGAGGTGGGTCGCCAGGTCGGCCAAGCGAGGATGGTCAAAGATCGTGGCCAGCGGCAGCTCCACGGCGAAGGTCTGACGAACCCTGGCCATCAACTTCACCGCCAACAGCGAGTGGCCGCCCAGATCGAAGAAGCTATCGTCGGCGCCGATCTCTTCCAGTTCAAGGACCTCCGTCCAGAGGAGCGCCAGCCGCCGTTCGCTATCGCTGGCGGGCTCCCGATAGGCGCCCCCAGCCGAAAAGTCGGCAGCCGGCAGGGCGCGGCGATCCACCTTGCCGTTGGCCAACAGAGGTAGCTCGTCGAGAGCGACGAAGGCGCCCGGAATCATGTGATCGGGCAGAGTGCGGGCCAAACGGTGGGCGAGTTCCTCCCTAGGGAGACCCGGCGCGGGGACAACGTAGGCGACCAGCCGCGTCTCTCCAGGCCGCTCCTCCCGCGCCACCACAACCGTCTCGCGGACCTCGGCCAGGTCGAGGAGAGCACTCTCGATCTCGCCCAACTCGATGCGCAGGCCACGAATTTTGACTTGAAAATCAGTCCGCCCCAGAAACTCCACCTCGCCACCGGCCCGCCAGCGCGCCAGATCGCCGGTGCGGTAAAAACGGGCGCCGCCGCCACTTCCCGCTTGCGAGCTGCGCTGGGGAGCGGGCACAAAGGCTTGCGCCGTCAGCCGAGGGCGCCCGTAGTACCCGCGGGCCAGCTGCTCGCCGCCGATGTAGAGCTCTCCCGTCACCCCCATCGGAGTCGGTCGCAGGTGGCGGTCGAGGATCTCGATCTGAGTGTTCCATGCCGGTCGTCCAATCGGCACCTGCGAGCGATCCCCGAGTTCGGCGCAAGGCCACCAGGTGACGTCGATCGCGGCCTCGGTCGGGCCGTACAAGTTGTGCAACTGGGCGCGGGGAAAGCGAGCGGCGAAGCGGCGTACCAAGTCGGCCGAGAGAGCCTCACCACTGGTGAAGGTCTGCAAGACCGTCCCACACCGCGCCGAGCTCTCCTCTTCGAGGAAGGCACCGAGCATCGAGGGCACGAAGTGCAGGCGGGTGATCGCCTGCTGACGAATCAAGCGAGCCAGGTAGCGAGGGTCCTTGTGGCCGCCCGGCTTGGCGAGCACCAGTCGCCCACCCGAAATCAGCGGCCAGAAGAGCTCCCAGACCGAGACGTCGAAACTGATCGGCGTCTTTTGCAACACCCGCTCGCGACCGCCTTCCGGTAACCCCGATTCGACGAACTGACTCTCCATCCACAGCAGGTGGCTGACGATCCCGCGGTGGCCGTTCATCGCCCCCTTGGGACGCCCGGTCGACCCTGAGGTGAAGATCACGTAAGCGAGGTGATCATTGCCTATCGCGCGGCCGGGAAGGCCCAGTCCCGAGGGCGGAATGGGCAGGTCCAAGAGAAGGGTATCCGCTCCCCCCGTCGAGACCGCCGCGGCCAGGGTCGAAGTGGTCAACACCAGCCGCGCCTTCGAATCTTCGACCATCGCCGCCAGCCGCGCCGAGGGATAGTCAGGGTCGAGAGGAACGTAGCTGCCTTCGGCCTGGAGCACGGCGACAAGGGCGACGATCAGCTCCAAGGAGCGCTCCAAGCAGATGCCGACGGTCACCTCTCGATCCACGCCGCGCGAACGCAGGTGGGCCGACAAGATCCCCGCCCGGCAGAGCAGCTGCGCGTAGGAAAGGGATCCATCCTGGGCCACCACGGCGATGGCGTCGGGCGTCCGCGCCGCTTGCCAGGCGATCAATTCGTGCAATGAGACCTCCGGCAGCGGTGCTAGCTCCCCCTGCCAGTCGACCTGCAACTGGTGGCGTTCACCCGGCGACAACAAGGGCAATTGGTCGACCGGCAGCTCAGGATGGGCCAACGCGGCACGCAGCAGGGCCTGGTAGTGACCCTTCATTCGCGCCACCGTGGCGCTATCGAAAAGGTCGCGATCGTACTCCCAGCTACCGGTGATCGAGCCCCCCTGCTCTTCGCCCAAGCTGAGCAAGAGATCGAACTTGGCGGTCCCGGTTTGGACCGGCTTCGATTCGACCTCTAGGCCAGGGAGTTCCAGCCGCCGGTAGGGTGCGTTCTGCCAGGCCAGCATGACTTGGAACAAGGGCGTTCGTCCCCGATCCCGCTCCGGCGTCAGCTCTTCGATCAGGCGCTCGAAGGGCAGCTCTTGATGAGCGAAGGCGGCCAAGGCGGTCGCCTGCACCCGTTGCACCAGGGCTGGGAAGGTCGGCAACTCCGCTTCGCTCGAGAGGTCGGCCCGCAGGGCGAGGGTGTTGACGAACATGCCCACCAGCGGCTCCAGCTCGGGCTGCGTCCGGCCCGCCACCGGGGCTCCGACCACCACATCGCGCTGCCCGCTATGGCGCATCAACAGAGCGTGCAGGGCGCTCAGCAGGAGGGTGAAGAGGGTAACCCCGTCCGCGCTCGCCCACCGCTTGAGCTGGAGAGCCAAGGGGGGAGCGATCCGCGCCTCGAGCTGGGCGCCGACATGGCGCCGGAGGGCTGGCCGCGGCCGGTCGGTCGGTAGTTCCAGGGCAACCGGGGCTCCCTCCAACTGCGCGCGCCACCAGGCCAACTCGGCTTGCAAAGAGGCTCCGGCGAGGTGCTGACGCTGCCAGATCGCGAAATCCCCGTAGCGAATCCGGGGCTCCTCCAAGAGGTTCGCGACCGCCGCGCCCGAGGGCGCCGCGTAGAGCTGCGTCAACTCTTCGACCATCACCCCGACCGACCAGCCGTCCGAGGCGATGTGGTGCATCGAAAGGACTAGCTGATGGTGCTCCGCGGCGACGCGCGCCAAGCAGCAGCGCCAAGGCGCCTCTCCCGCCA
The DNA here is from genome assembly GCA_003231035.1 of Acidobacteriota bacterium. Taxonomy (GTDB): domain Bacteria; phylum Acidobacteriota; class Thermoanaerobaculia; order Multivoradales; family SZUA-115; genus SZUA-115. Next base: position 573 of record QIHU01000261.1, on the reverse strand, counting down.
AATCGAAGGGCCGCCGGGCGAGGCGCCGACTCAGCCGTTCCAGGGTCGCCTCACCGGCGCTCGGTGACAGAGCGCGCAGATCGACCAGAGGCAGGATCTCGCGGAAGTCACGGGCGACCATGACCTGCTGGCGCGGCTCGCCGGCCACTTCCAGGAAGCGGGCCCGCAAGGGCTCGTGGCGCCCTTCCACCGCCGCCAGAGCGCGGCTCAAAAGGGCCACATCCAGAGCGCCGCGCAGCCCCACGGCGGCGGCGATGTGGTACGCCGCCGGCTGCGGAGTCAGGCGGTCGAGCAGCCACATCCGGGCCTGCGCGAAAGAGAGCGGTAGCGCTTCGTTCGGCTTGCGTTCGAGCCGGCGCAGGGGCGGAGATTCCACCGCCCTCGGCCGATCGTCCCGCCGATCCTCGGCACTCGCCTCGATTCCCCGGGCGAGCCCTTCGATCGTCGGCTCGGCGAAGAATTGCTCCAGCGCGATGTCGTGGCCCAGAGCCCGGCGCAGGCGCGCGATCAGCCGGGTCGCCATCAAGGAGTGGCCACCCAAGACGAAGAAGTTCTCTCGAATGCCCACCGTCT
>QIHU01000133.1 GCA_003231035.1 Acidobacteriota bacterium | reverse complement strand
TAGACGAGGATGGCCCCAAGCCGGTCGGCTCGTTTCCATCCGGGATGGGTCCTTTTCTGCATTTGGACATGGTGGGTAACGTTTGGGAGTGGTGCCGCGATCCGTGGGAACCTGGATTCTTTTCCCGGTTGGATGCGGGAGCACTAGACCCAGTGGGGCAAGGGGATACAGTTTTTCGTTCCACAAGAGGTGGTTGCTGGGCAGACCAACCTCCGGCTATAAGCTCGGCAACACGGGATAGATTTCCGCGTCAACTTAGCAGTGAGAGTATCGGCTTTCGAGCCGCTCTCGTTTCCGCGAGCCCTTGACCTAAATTTGGTCTTTGGTTTTGTCTCTTCCGGTGGGGTCCAGGGGCGGAGCCCCTGGCGGCTCTCCGAGAACCGCATACCAGTCACCTAGACGCGTTCAGATCTCGGTCATGACCTGGCGCTGGTAGAGTTGGCCCATGGACTGGAACATCCTCCCCGGTGGCGAGTTGATCCAGCAGGGTTTGCTGGATCTTGCGGCTTCGGCCGAGACGGTGCCTTCGCTGCTGGTCTCGATCGGTGCTCCGCGCCTGCGGAGCCTTGGCATTGCGGTGGGCGAGGTTCCCTATTCGGATCCTGAGCATCGCCTCTACCTGCTGCTCGCCGAGGAAGACTCCAACTCGGCCCATTCCCGCTACAACGCTCTGATTCGCCGGCTGGTCAGCTTCGAGCGATGCGTCAGCTAGCCGACGGCGCGCGTGTCGAGCGCTTCCTTCAAGAGCTGGGGCGCCGGGCTTCGAGGCCGGTACGCATCTACCTCACCGGCGGCGCCACGGCGGTGCTTCGAGGTTGGCGGGCGACGACCATCGATATCGATCTCAAGCTTGTTCCCGATTCGGACGAGTTGATGCGTGAGATTCCGCGGCTGAAAGAGAGCCTTCAAGTCAACGTGGAACTGGCTTCACCGGATCAGTTCATTCCCGAGCTGCCCGGATGGCAAGAGCGTAGTGTGTTCGTTCGACAGATCGGCAAGCTGTCTGTCTTCCACTTCGACCTCTATTCCCAGGCACTGGCCAAGATCGAACGGGGCCACGCCAAGGATCTGGCGGACGTTGGCGCGATGTTCGACGACCAACTCATCGAGCCTGGGCGCCTGCTGGAGTTGTTTGGTGAGATCGAGCCCAAGCTCTATCGGTTTCCGGCACTCGATCCAGCTAGATTCCGGCAAGCTGTCGAGGAGTTTTTGGAAGACCGCGTTACCGGTCCCTAGCTGGAAGGCAAGCAGGGGCTCTGCCCCTGGACCCCGGCAGAGAAAGCTGGCCAACCCCGTGCCAGTCAATTAGTCAGCAGATCCGGGACACTTGGCCTGGCTGCGCATACTTAGTAGGATGTCTCCGATCCCGAGCCAACCGTCAGGAGGTCAAGCCGTGTCCACCAAGCGAGTTACCATCACGATGCCCGAAGAGCTGTATGAGGTGGCGCAGATGCTTTGCCATCATGAGAATCGCACCCAGTCGGAGCTCTTTCGGGAAGCGCTGCGCAGCTATGTGGAGAGTTCGCTTCCGCTGCAAGCGTGGCAGCGAGAGCTGCTCGATGCGCGGCGCGATGGGTATGAGGCGAAGCCGGACGAGGTGATGAGTTGGGATGAGATTGAGGCCAACGCGACGCGCGCCGTGACTCGCCGCCGCGCGTGAGGCTGGTTTATCGGCCCGAGGTCGACCGGGAGGTGCGGGAGGCCGCGCTGTGGTACGACGCGAAGGGTTCAGGGCTGAGTGGTTCGTTCCTGCGCCTGGTTCGGCTGACTCTTGAGAAGATCGGTCGCCACCCAGATCGTTTTCCGGTCGTCTATCGAGACATTCGCCGGGTGTTGACGCCCAAGCCCTTTCCGTACAAAATCCTCTACTTTGTGGACGAGGAACGAGACCGCATCGTTGTCCTCGCGATCCTGCACCAGGCGCGGGACCCGCAACGATGGGCTGGGCGGCGGTAGGGTCTCTCTCGGCTCAGATCCGCCAGAACTGCGTGCCGGTTAAGTAGTCGAGCTAGCCCCTTCCAAGAAGGCGATGAGGGAGCTGGTGTCGATGGCGATCAACGGCGACCCTGGCGTAGCGCGTCGAGATCGAATCCAAGCTCTACCTTCCCGCGCAGCTCGCGCAGACGTTGGTAGGCCTCCCCGGCTGCTACCAAGCGCAGCCCCTGACGGACGGTCTCGGTGATCCCTAGCCCGGTGGACTCCCTCGCCTTGGCGAGCAGCTGTTCCGGGACATGGACGGTGATCTTCTTGGCGGTGCTGATGGCTAGAGCTTACTGCGCGGGATGCCGTCACTGTGAATGGCATGCTCCCTCTCGACAGGTTTCTTGTGCAGAGCAGGGCAAGTCGGCGCGGGCTATGTAGCCAGGCAGCAATCCAGTGGCACTTGTGCTCACTCTCGCACTCAAACGCGATCAACCTTCTCGCGGAAGCCCTCGGTCCGCATCCCGCGGAGAAAGCCGCGCAACTCAACCAACGGCCGGTCCGGGACCAGGGTGATGATCCCACCCTTGGCCAAAACTTGGAGGGTCTGGCCTCTACGGATAGGGACTTCTTGCCGTATCTGCTTGGGGATCACGATTTGGTACTTGCTAGAGACGATGGCGGTTGCCATGCGATCCTCCTACGATTCGTTGGTCGTTGGTCGTTGGCGGTGTCATAGACCAATCTACCCGAACCTCGCGACCGCTACCAAGTGGCAACTAGAAGTAGGCCGCTGTTATGTCTATAATAATCATGAAATCTATCTAGGAGGTCCCAGGATGCGTTGGAGAGTCGCTGAAGCCAAACAGAAGTTCTCGCAGCTGGTCCGCGCCGCGCGGGAGGAGCCACAGGAGATCCTCAACCGCGATCGCCCCGTGGCCGTGGTGCTCGATGTGGAGAGTTATGAGGAGTACCGCCGGTGGCGAGCTCGGCTGGCGCGGCCATCGTTGGCCCAGGTGACACGGGAGCTGCGCCAGATTTGTCGCGAGGACGAGTACCTTTTGGAGGACGGCGAGCGGCGGGATCGCGAGAACGCCTTCGCTCCGGGGGACGACCGTGTTTCTCTGTGACACCAACGTGCTCAGCGAACTCGCAAGGCCAACACCGGATGGCGGGGTGCTGGAGTGGGCGCGGCGGGTACCTCGGATGGCGGTCAGCGTGGTCACTGTGGAGGAGATCCTCTTTGGGCTCACCTGGAAACCCAACGAGCGGATTCGCGCGTGGTTTGAGGGGTTCGCCGACGGTTTCTGCGAAGTCCTTCCGGTGACTCCAGAGGTTGCCAGGCGGGGCGGAGAGCTACGGGGAGAACTACGTGGCCAAGGGCAGGTCCGCACCCAGGCGGACATGCTGATCGCCGCCACGGCGCAGATTCACCAGCTGACGGTGGTCACCCGGAATGTGCGTGACTTCGAGCGAACCGGGGTGCCGATCCTGAATCCGTTTCAAGAAGGCTAGATGTGCGTCAGCCTGCTTGCCGACCTGCGTGCCAACCGCCTAGGCAGGCATCTGCCCCTTCATCCAGTCGGTCAGCTCCGCCTTCGTCGCCTCGCTCGCCGCGACTTGGAGGACCATGGCTTCCAGATCGTCCGGCGGGGGCAGTGAGGGCGCCCCGTCAACGCTGAGAAACACCAAGGCGGCGAGGGCGGCCGTTCGCTTGTTGCCGTTTCTCCGAAGTGACAGTCACTTCGTGGGAGAACTGGAACTGTGTGCCAGCCACCTCGGGGGAGCCGGGGGAGAGCTTGAGACGATCCGTCGCCAAGGCGCGCTTAGAGGGGTGGCGGCTGCCTTGTACTCCCTCACCTAGCCCTAGAAAGGAATCACCATGCGACGCATTCTTCCCCTTGGCCTGTTGCTCCTCGGCTTGGCGGCTAGCCCGGCCTTGGCGCAGCCGGAGTCGACGACCTCGGCTACAGCGCCATTCAGGCTTTCCGTGCCTTGGATGAGAATCCAACGGTCCCGCTGATCGAGACTCCCGTCATGGACAATATGGCGGACCAAGGGCTAATGATGACGCAATATTATGCCAACGCTCCGGTCTGCTCACCCACCCGCGGCGCGGTTCTGAGTGGCCGCTATCCCGCGGATCTTGGAATTCGCACTGTGGTCAACATGACTGTGCCCAATAAAGGTATCCCCGCGGATATTGTCGACCTGCCGATGCTTCTTCAGGGTGCCGGTTACTACACCGGCCATTTCGGGAAATGGCACCTTGGTGGAAGTGTCGGGTACCCCGAGTTTAGACCGACTTCGAAGGGCTACGACAGAACCGTGATCAAGGCGCCGGGTGGCTATTTTGCCGGCTTGCGGATCGATAGCCCCACCGTCGTCACTCCCAGCGGCGGTGTGCATCTCACCGAGAGACTGATCACTCAAACGATCCAGTTTGT
>QIHU01000758.1 GCA_003231035.1 Acidobacteriota bacterium | reverse complement strand
CGTCGGTTGGGTGGACTGTCACCTACTCGCCGCGGCCTTGATCGCGGGAGCGCGACTGTGGAGCTTCGACCGCCGACTCAGCGCCGCCGCCACCAAGCTGCACCTCTCCGCGAAGCCACCCTTGAGCGTGCGATCAAACAAGTAGAGGCAGCCGCACGCCCACCTGTGCCCCGCCACCCTCACGATTTCCGGCCTCCACACTCCCACCGTAGCCCTCGACAATCGCCTTGACGATCGCCAGGCCGAGACCGGTGTGATCGCGCCCCTTTTGCGCTGGACGGTAGGAGAAGAATCGCTGGAAGATACGGTCGAGGTGCTCGGGAGGAAAGCCGGGGCCACGATCGGCAACGCGCACTAGGGCTTCGTCCCCCTGCCGGGCGAGGGTCACCTCCACCCGCGTTCCGGCGGGAGCGAAGCTGAAGGCGTTGTCGAGCAGATTTTCGAAGATCTGGCTCAGCCGGTCGGCGTTGGCCTGAACCCTGAGGGGTTGGGCTGGTAGTTCGCTCGCAATCGTCACCCCTCCCGGCAGGCGCAACCGGCGTCCTTCGAGCCAACGCGCCAGCAACGCCGACAGGTCCACCGGTTCAACCTCATCCTCGTCGAGACGAGCATCGATCAAGCTCACCTCGCGCACCGCCGAGAGCAAGCGCTCCAGCCGCGCCACATCGCGCTCGACCATGCGTAGGAATCGGCGCCGCTGCGCCGGCTCTTCGACCTCGGCCAACAACTCGGTGGCGGTGCGAATGGACGCCAACGGGTTCTTGAACTCGTGGGAGACGTCGGCGGCGAACGATTCCATGAAGCCGATGCGCTCCTCCAACCGTCGCGCCATCCCTTCGAGGGTCCGCGCCAGATCGCCGATCTCATCCTGGCGCCGCCAGCCGCCGAAGCGGCCGGTCAAACGACCTCGGCGATCGAGCAAGGCCGCCGCTTCGTTACCCAGAAGGGTCAACGGGCGAGCGATGGTGCCACCGAGGAGCAGACTCAAGATGACCGCCGCGACCACCGAGCCCACAAAGACCTTGAACACCGCCAGGCGGACCTCGTAAATGCCACCGAGCAGGCGGAAAGTCGACTGCGAGACCAGGACGGCCCCGACCGGCTCCCCCGCGTCACCCGGAATCGGAATGGCGCTAAACAGGGTGATCGAGCGCTGCCCGGCGGTGACCCGGGTCGCCGCTCCGTAGCGCCCCGCCAGCGCCGCGGTGATCTCCGGACCGTCGAAAATCTTCTCGGCCGAGTAGAACTCGCGCTCTTCGGATGCCGAGCCTGGCCCTCCGGTAATGCGGTCATACAAGCGAAACAGCGAAGCTCCGAAGCGATAAAGCAGGTTGGAGCGCGGGTCCTCCTGCGCCAGCGCCTCCGGGGTACTGCCGCCCCCCGGCGCCCGCGGTCCCAGCCGGCTCGAATCCGCCAGCAGTCGACCCTCGCCGTCAATCACCCGCAAGCGCGAGGTAACCCGTTGGTTGAGACCCACCAAGATCCTCTCGGCTTGCGCCGGATCCAGCTCTGTGTCCGTGGCCAAAGCGGCGGCGAGGATCCGCCCTTGCTGCACCATGGACTGCTCTTGCGCCTCGAGCAACTGCCTCTCGAAGGTGTCGAGGTAGAGCACCCCGGCCGCCGGGAGAAAGAGGAGCAGCACGTTGAAGGCGAGGAGCCGGATCCATATTTTGGACAGCCGCCGATGCCAGCCGGTAAGCCAGCGGCGCAGCTTGGACCCCGAAAAGGTGGCGCTCACCGCTCAGTCCGGCTTGTAGCGGTAGCCCAAGCCATAGACCGTCTCGATGGCCTCGAACTCCGGCGCCACGGCCACGAACTTGCGCCGCAGCCGCTTGACATGGCTGTCGATCGTCCGCTCGGTGAGGTAGGTATCGTGCGGGTAGGCCTCCTCGAGCAACTGCGCCCGGGTCTTAACGTGGCCCGGACGACGCGCCAGGGCTTCCAACAAACGAAACTCCGTCACCGTCAGCCGCACTTCGCCACCCGCCCACCGCACCTGGTAACGGTTGAGGTCGAGGAGCAAACTTCCGACCTCCTGCAAGGCATCTTCTTGCTCCGAAGCGGCGCCCCGATTCAAGGCCAGGCGCCGAAACAGCACCTTGACCCGCGCCATCAATTCGCGCATGGAAAAGGGCTTGCACAGATAGTCGTCCGCCCCCAATTCCAGCCCGAGGACGCGATCGAACTCCTCGTCGCGGGAGGTCAAGAAAATGATCGGCATGGCCTCGGAAGCGGATCGCAGGCGACGGCACAGCTCCAGGCCGTCCATGCGCGGCATGGTGATGTCGAGCACCGCCAGATCGGGCAGCGCCCCCTCGCAGGCTTCCCAAGCCTCCAGGCCATCGCCATAGGTATCGACCCGGTAGCCCTCGCGCCGGAGCGCGAAGCTGACCGTCTCCAGGATGTTCTCTTCGTCGTCGACTACCGCGACACGAAATGAGGTGATTTCCTTCACTCGCCCATTACCTTGACCTCATTACGGACCTTGACCTCATCACGGCCAGATCCCCCGTTCCAGGGCCACCGAGGCAACCCGCTGAATGGCGCCCGTGTAGGCCGCGGTGCGCAGATCCACCGGTTCTAGATCCACCTCAACAAGGCCACGTTCGGCCCGCTGCTGGCCAATTTCGTCGAGGGACTCGTTGATTTCACCGAGCAAGGCGATCACTTTGTCGGTGGCGCGGTTCATGTAGCGCAGCAGCTTGCTGTTCACCTGATCCAGGTCCCACTGCTCGTTCTCGATGTTCTGAAGCCACTCGAAGTAGCTCACCGTCACCCCGCCCGAGTTGGCCAAAATGTCCGGCAGCACCGGAATGCCCCGCGCGTGAAGGACACGATCAGCGGTCGGCGTGGTCGGACCATTGGCCGCCTCGACGACGAGACGGGTTTGGATCGAATCCACATTACGGGCGTGGATTTGATTCTCGAGCGCGGCGGGAATCAAGATGTCGCAGGAGGTGGCCAGCAACTCGGCGGCGGAGATCGGCACGGTGCCAGCGAGTTCGGCGACCGACCCGGTTTGCGCCTTGTGGGCCACCGCCAGCGCCGGATCGATGCCCGACGGATCGAGGACCGCGGCCCGCGAGTCGCTGATCGCGATGACGCGGGCTCCGGCCTCGGCGAAGAGTTCAGCGGCGATCGATCCAGCATTCCCGAATCCCTGAATTACCACCTTGGCGCCCTCGACCGAACTCATCCCCGGAATCAATCCACTCTCCAATGCCCGCTGGGCGGCGAACAGGCAACCGCGAGCGGTGGCTTCGCGACGACCGAGCGAGCCGCCCAAATCGACCGGTTTACCGGTCACCACCGGGAGGTTGTTCTTGCCGGAATGCAGCACCTGATAGGTATCGTAGATCCAGGCCATGGTCTCGCCGTTGGTGTTGACATCCGGGGCGGGAACGTCAATGTACGGGCCAATCGCGTCTCCCAGGGCGACCACCAGCCGCCGTGTAATCTTGCGTAAGTCATTCTTGGTCAACGTTTTAGGGTCACAAACCACGCCGCCCTTGGCACCGCCGAAGGGCACCCCGACCACGGCGCACTTCCAGGTCATCCACGAAGCCAGGGCCCGCACCTCGTCCGCGGAGACGTCCGGGTGAAAGCGAATTCCGCCCTTGCCGGGCCCCCGCATCTGGTTGTGCAAACAGCGGTACCCCACAAAGGTCCGCACGTCTCCGTCTTCGGTCTCGATCGGGAACTCGACGGTGATCAGACGGTCGGGCCGCTTGAGGTACTCGATCAGCCCCGCCTTGAGTTTGGGTAGATAGAGACAGGCTCGGTCGAACTGTTGCTGCGCGATGTGGAATGGGTTGAGGTCCTCACCGGGGGTGCCTAGCACGGTGGATCCAGGCGCGGTGACGACGGCGGACGGGTTGTTCACGGGAGCCTCCCAAAGTGGGTTGAAAGACGATCAGGCGGAGTCCAGAAAGATAAAAGCGAGTTGATCCTAGGAAATTCCGCCTCGGTGGACAAGGATCTTTATGGTTCCGCCCGCTCTTGGG
>QIHU01000121.1 GCA_003231035.1 Acidobacteriota bacterium | reverse complement strand
ACCTCTTCGTTGGCGTCGAAACTCTGCCCGACCTCCGGCAGGTCGACGAACACCACTTCGCCCAACGCCTCTTGCGCGAACAGGGTGATGCCCACCGTCGCTTGGTCGCCATCAACACTGAGCCACTCGTGCTCTTCGGAGTAGAGGTAGTTGGCTGGATAGCTAGACATCGCGTTGCTTCCCCCTTTGAGGGTTTCCTCTTCATGTCGCCGTTCGCCTGCTAGCGAGGGCGGCTGTAAAACGGGATTTCGGCCACTTTGGCCTCGACCTGACGACCGCGAATCTCCAGGGTCAATGCTGTACCCGGCGCGGCAAGATCATTGGGCACATAGGCCATACCTAGCGCCTTTTCAAAGGTAGGGCTCCACGTACCGCTGGTCACCCGGCCGACCACCTCGCCGTCGCGGACCACGGGGAAACCCTCGCGAGCAATGCCCCGGCCCACCACTTCGAAGCCGATCAGGGTGCGGTGGGTGCCGCTCTCCTTCTGGCGCACCAGCGCCTGACGACCGATGAAGTCGCCGCTATCGAACTTCACGACCCAGTTCAGCCCCGCGTCCAACGGCGTCGTCGTCCGGTCGATCTCGTGACCGTAGAGCGCCATGCCGGCTTCCAGGCGGAGCGTATCGCGAGCCCCCAAACCAGCCGGAATCAGGCCGGCATCGGCCCCGGACTCCAACAGCAGCCGCCAAACCGCGGGCGCATCCTCCGGGCCTAGGTAGAGTTCAAAACCATCTTCGCCGGTGTACCCGGTGCGCGAGAAGAGCACCGGCATGCCCGCCAGCTCGCCCCGCTTGAAGCGGTAGTAGCGAATGGAGGCCAAATCGACCTCGGTATGCGCACTCAAGATCTCGACGGCGCGCGGTCCCTGCAAAGCGAGGAGAGCCCAAGCGGAGGAGACATCGGCGAGCGAGACCCCGGAGGCACCCTCGGCCTGCCGCGCCACCCACGCGAAGTCGTCCGCGACGTTGGCCGCGTTGACCACCAGGAGGAACTCGTCGGCGGCCAAGCGATAGACCAGCAGGTCGTCGATGTAGGTTCCCTCTTCGCTGAGCAAACCGCTGTAGTGAGCTCGGCCGACCCGGAGTTTGGCGACATTGTTCGGGGTCAGCCCTTGGAGAAAAGACTCAGCCCCCTCCCCGGTGACGAGAATCTCGCCCATGTGAGACACATCGAACAGACCGGCCGCGCCGCGCACCGCTCGGTGTTCTTCGATGACGCCAGAGTATTGAACCGGCATTTCCCAGCCGGCGAACTCAACCAGCCGGCCACCCGCTTCGCGGTGGCAATCATAGAGCGGGGTGCGCTGTACGGAGGCTTCGTCCACGATATTGTTTCCGTCGTTGATCGCGACCCGAGATTTCAACCACCTGGGTCTTAAGATTCGCTAGAACGAGCGGAAATCTACCACACCAGCGAGGCGACGAATCATTCCCCCAGCCAATCGCTCGAACTGCTTAATCTTCCACCCAACCGCCACCCACCATCGACCTCCTAAATCGCTCTGTTGCAGGCACTTAGCTCCCCTGGGCTTGGCGCGATACGGCGGCCTGCGGAAAATGGCTAGTGGAAAGTGACCACCCAGTGAACGCCCCTTGTTGAAGCAGACAGTTCAACACACTGAAAACAAAGGGCTTACCTCCTCTTGCACAAACCTCTGTACAAAACGCTCCAAACCCCCTTGATTACAGGCTTTAGGGGGTCAACAGGGGTCGTTTTCCGCACCGTTTTCCGCAGCCGATGTGGAGAACGCGTAAGTGTAAGGGAGAGCTAGAGATGCGCACAATCAGCCGCCCACGGCTAGCCGACGCGGAGAGGGTATCGGCCCTCTGGGCAGAGCGAACCACGGCGGGCTATGAGTGGTGGACGGCGAGCCAGAGGGTCGGCTCGTCCAGGCTGGTCTGGACTACGCGATGGCGCTGCCTGGCGGGGATCTCTAGCCAGTCGCCGGGGCCCAACTCGATGGGACTCGTGCGGCCCTCGATCTCGATTCGGGCCCGACCCGAGAGCACCGCGACCCACTCGTCTCGCGGCTGGTCATACCAGAACCCCGGCGGCGAACTCTGCCCGCCAGAAACAATGCGTTCGATGCGCACACCCGCGCTCTGACTTAATACCTCGACCTGCTCTTCGAGAGTGGCGTCGGGCAGCGTCGCGAAGAGGCTCCCCCGTTGCAAGGGTACTGAGGGCGAGGCCATTTCAGCTTCCAAGACTCACCGGCCGACCATCGAAGCCGGTTGGCCGGTGACCCCCAAGACCCGTTGCCAGGTGTTGGTTTGCGGGTCGACCCTGCGCCGCCCTTGGCAGGCGAGGTGCAGCGGCACATGGGTGAAACGTTGGTTCCAGTACCCCACCGACATCGCCGTGCGCCCGGCCATCCCGGCGTGTACCGCGTACTGACCGAGCATCAAACAGAGTTCCGAATCGAGCGCATTGGCGGGAAGGCTGCGAATGGTGTAGCTCGGATCGATGTACTTGACCGTCACCGGCAGCCCGCGGCGGGCGCAGTAGTTCTGGATCTCCGCCTTGAGATAGGTTCCGATATCGCCGAAACGACGGTTGCCGGAGGGATCTCGCGCTCCGCTCGTGGGCAAGAGATCCTGCCCAGCTCCTTCGGCGACCACCACCACCGCATGGTGGCGATCCGCCAGCCGTTGACCCAAGACTTGGAGAAATCCCCCTTCCCCCGCCAAGGAAAAAGGGACTTCAGGAATCATGCAAAAATTGACATCGCTGGTGGCCAACGTCGCATGTTCGGCGATGAAACCGGAATGGCGCCCCATCAGCTTGACCAAGCCGACCCCGTTCCAGGCGCCGCGGGCCTCGACGTGAGCTCCGGCGATGACCCGGCTCGCCTCTTCCACCGCACTGGTGAAGCCGAAGCTGCGCTCCGTCCACGGCAGATCGTTGTCGATCGTCTTCGGGACTCCGATGACCGCGATCTCGAGACCGCGCCGGACGATCTCCTGGTGCAGGGCCAGAGCGCCGCGCAGGGTGCCGTCCCCGCCGATGGTGAAGAGGATACCGACACCGTCGCGCTCTAAGGTGTCCACCATGTCCTCCACATTCTGAGGACCGCGCGAGGAGCCCAAGAGAGTGCCCCCTTGCAGATGGACTTGGCCCACGGTGTCCCGATCCAGGACCATCGCCGGCCGCACCGGCGCGTCGCCGAGACCGGAGTACCCGTAGCGGTAGCCGAGAATCTTGCCCACGCCGTAACGGTGGTGCAGAGTCAACACCAAAGCGCGGATGACGTCGTTGAGCCCTGGGCAGAGACCACCGCAGGTCACCACCCCACAGGCAAGCTGGTTGGGATCGAAGAAGATCCGACGCCGTGGGCCGGCGGGCTCGAAAGTGGGTGGCTCGCCGCCGTTCCACTGCTCCAGATCCGAAGGCAACAGCACCCGCGCCCTCTCCGCCACAAAACGCTCAGCTCGCCCCTGGAGGGGAGAATCGAATCGCGCCTCGCCGAGGCGAGCGACGACCAGTGAGTCGAGTTCCGGCAGGGTGCTCAAGTTCCGCGCTCCATGAACGCCAGGCTACCAGGTAGGCGAGCCGGCCGGGCTAACTTGCGAATCGACCGCGGGGCGTCCGCGCTAGCCGACGCCGCGCCGAGTCACTCATCAGCTGTCGATGATCGACGCGGTGGCGTAGGATTCATAGTCGCGAAAGCTCTCGCGACCATTGCCATCCACGCGGACCACCACCAGCGGCACACCAGAGTTATCCCGCACAACGTGGTAGAAGACAAAACCGGGACCGCCATTGAGACTCTCGATCGACCTAACCTGGTTGTTCAGGGCTTCGCGCACCGCGTGATCGGAACGTCGAGCGACCAGGAAACTCTCGAACCGGTTCGCCTGCCAGTCGCGGTGCAGAGTGGTCTGATAGCGCCAGAGAACGGTCGGGTCCTCGGGATCCAGGAGCAAGAGCGTTACCCCTTGGCAAAAGGCGGATCGGTGTAGCTTGCGCAGGGTCTTCACCAATCGCATAGGCGGTGCTTCTGGCCTTGGGCGACCGAAAGCCACCAAGGCATCGCGGACCCTCGGTTCGACCAGGGACAACTGCTCCATGGCAATGCGCTCAAAGACCTTGCCCCGGTGATCTTGCACCTGGTGGTTGACCCAGGCCAAGCTGGCCAGCAAGCCGATCACCACGGCGGCCACCGTTGCCGCCAAAGCGAAGAAGCGTCGCGCCGACGAACCGGTGAGCCCCCGCGCCGAGCTGCCCGCATCGGTCGAGGCAAGCGAGCCGACGGAGTCTCTCGACAGAGTTTGATTCAGCTGCCCCACGCCGTGAGCGATCTCGAGAAAGCTCAACAGGAAGCCGATCGCCGCGCCGCAAGCACCCAACGCCAAGGCCGATCCCAGGACGCCGTAGAGTAGCTGCTCCACCTGGCCATGAAAAATGTCCCATTCGAGGGCCTGATCAAAGACCCAGACGACGATCAGCAGGGCTCCGGCCCCCACCAGGGCCACCGTCCCCCAAACCACCCAAGATAGAAACTCCGCTCGCCTCATTCCGCCCTCCTACCACGCTACGATTCAACGTAGCGAGTAGACCGCTAACGGGCGGCGGACCAAGGCAGCTAGAGAGGCGAGGTGGTGGCGAATTGCGGCGGCAATGTGGCGACGAAGGCGCAAGAGCGACCGGATCGACCCTCTAGCCGCCTAGCCTAGGCCCATCGAGGGCCGCTCGGTCTAGAACCTTGCGCACCATCCTGGCCAAGCTGCGGGCGGTGAAGGGCTTGGGCAGGAAATCGAACTCGTCGTCTTCGATGCCATGCGCGGTCATGACATTGCCGGCGTAGCCCGAAACGAAGATTACCCGCATGGTCGGCCGGTCTCGCCACAACTCCTCGATCACTTCTCGGCCGCTCATTCCAGGCATCACCACATCGCTGATGAGGAGATCGATCTCCTTGCCGTGTTGAGCAAAGAAGTCGAGGGCGGCAGCGCCGTTGGACGCGGAGTAGACCCGGTAACCGAGCCCCTCGAGCAATGCCGTCGTCGAGGTGCGCAGTTCGCTGTTGTCTTCCAGGTAGAGAATTCCCTCATGGCCGCCAGTGACTTCCTCCGCTTCCCCCTCCCGCGAGCCGGCATCGACACTCACTGGCTCGAGAGACCGCGGCAGGCCGATGACGAAGGTGGTGCCCTCGCCAACCTCACTCTCGACCTCGATCCAACCCTGACTCTGCTCCACGATGCCATAGACCGTGGCCAACCCCAGACCGCCGTTGCTCGATGGCATCTTGGTGGTGAAGAAGGGCTCGAAGATCCGTGAGCGAATCGCCGGTTCGATGCCCAGCCCCGTATCCCGCACCGAGAGTTGCACCTCGCCGAGCTTGCCCCGCACTCGGTTGCGCGTCTCGATCCAGACCTCGCCTCCCGCCGGCATCGCCTCGCGGGCGTTGACCAACAGATTGACGATCACCTGCTCAAAGTGTGCCGGGTCGATCTTGACCGGCCACAGATCCGGCTGCAAGTCGTAGGTGAGTTTGACATCTTCACTGATCAGACGCAGCATCATCGACTCCAAGCCGGCAATCACCA
>QIHU01000136.1 GCA_003231035.1 Acidobacteriota bacterium | reverse complement strand
CACCGGCACTGGCGACGATCTCTTGAAACCTAGCCAGGGCTGCCTCACCCTCTTGTTTGTGGCCGGCGAGGAGGAGAGCTTGGCCGAGCATCTGCCAGCTCTGGCGCTCCTCGGGCGCCAATTCGGCGCCGCGTTGTAGGAAAGGCACGGCGCCGGTCGCGTCGTCGCGGGCGAGAAGAACTCGCCCGTACTCCTGGCAGCTCAGGGCGACGAGGCCCAACGGCAAGTCGGTGCTCTGGGGGGAGAGCAACTGGTCAGAGAGGGAGGCAAAGAGCTTTGCCGCCGTCGACTTCGCCCTGCTGGTAGTGGGCTCGGGCCAGGAAGACCCGCAGCAACGGGTCCTTGGCGGTCTTGCCTTGCAGTAGGGCGACCGCGGCGGCGGAGTTTCCCGAGCGCAGATAGGCGTCGGCGACCAACAAGTGCATCTTCCTGCGCAGGGGGGCCTTGGCGGTGGCGATCAGTGGCTCGACCAGGGCGATCGCGGACTCGGGGCTGCCCTTGAGCACTTCCAGTTTGCCGCGAATCAGCACCGCTTCGGCGTCGTCCGCGGCGAGAAAAGAGAGGATCTGCTCGGCGTCGGGGGCGCGCTGCATCTCCACCGCGCAGTGGCCGGCGGCGAGCATCGCCTCGCGGTCTCGTGGGTGGGACTCGACCCACGGCTTGAGCAGCAAATAAGCGTCGACGATGCGCCCCTGCCGGCGCCGCAGAAGGCCCAGCTCGCGGCTGGCAATCGACCCTGGGTCGCGCTCCACCGAACGGGTGAGATACCGATCTCCTTGCCCGAGATTGCCGGTCGCCAGCGCCGCCCTGCCGGCGTTGAAGAGAACCGCGGGGTCGGCCGCGGCGTCATCGGCGAGCGGTTGCAAAATCTCGAGGGCGTCGGCCGGTCGATCCAATTGCAGCAGAATGCCACCGAGGAGAGCCTTGGCCAGGGGCGAGGTCTCGGCTTGAGAGGCGAGAGGTTCGAGAATCGCCGCCGCTCCGGCCAAATCGCCGACGTTGACCCGTTCCAGGGCCCTGCCGACCGGCGTCGTAGCGGCGGTGGCCTCCTCCTGCGCCAAGGCGGGGGATGTCACCCAGTCGCCAGCCCCCACGAAAGCGAGGCAGAACAAGGCGATGGCCAGCGGGCGATAGCGACGAAAGTGAGGCTGGACGGTCATGGTCGATCTCCTGTCAAACTCGGGTAGAGGGCGGCTGACCCAAGCCAATGCATTGGCGATGCCAACTCAGCGCCAGCGAACGCCAACGATCGTACTACGGGGTAAACTCGGGTGGCGCCATGCGATGGATTCACCTGTTGTTCCACCCTCTGACCGGCCGAGCCGTGAGCCGGCGCGGGCGGCTCACCTTGCGTCGAGCTCTTCCCTCTCACACCGCCTGGCTCCGTTTTTTCTTGGCCTGTTCGGTCCTGGCCGTTGCGCCGCTCGTTGCCCAGCCAAGCGGGGGGCAGACGGTGGACCTGGCCATCGCCGATGCCCTTCTTGCCTCGGGTGAGGCGGCGGCGGCGGAAAAATCCTACGCCCAGCTAACCCGGCGCTTTCCCGGACTGATCGAAGCCCACCGCGGTTTGAACCGGGCGCGAGCCCGCCAAGGGTACCCGCGAGAGGCGGCGGCGGGGCTGCGCCGCCTGGGCGAGGGGCTACTGAGCGCGGGGCGTTACGCTCAAGCGGCCGAGGTCCTCGAAGAAGGGGTTGCCTTCGATCCAGGGTCGGCGGAGTTGCGGGTGGTTCTGGGACGTTCTCTGATGCTCGATCAGCGCTTCGGCGCTGCCGCCGAGCACCTGGCACAGGGTTTGGAACTGGGGGCTGAGAGGGGCGAGACGCAGGGCTTGGGAGGGGTAGCGGTGAGGGTCTACCTCGGCCTGGCGCAATGGGAAAGCGGCCAACTGGTCGCCGCCGAGGCTACCTTGCGCACCGCCGCTTCGGTGAGTTCGCCGAACTCCCTGGTGGCACGCCAACAGCTGGGCCGCCTTCTCCTCTGGCAGGGTGAGTACAGCGAAGCGATCGAGCTCTTGCGGGCGGCCGTCGCGGCCAATCCGACTTCGGCCGACGCGCACCTCGACTTGGCCAAGGCGCTCGAAGGGGCTGGCGAGTGGATCCCCGCTTTGGCGGCCTACGACCGAGTCATCGCACTCGCCAGCGACCGCTACCCGCCGCACTACAGCCGCGCCCGCATCTTGATGCGGCTAGGGCGTCGCGACGAGGCCCGAACCGAAATGGCGCTCTACCGTGAACTCTACGAGGGGTCGCAACTCCAACTGCGCGACGAAGGCACCCTGCGCGCCCGGTTGGATCGCGGGTGGGAGCTGCTGGACAAGGAGGAGGCCACACGGGCCGAGGAGCTGTTCGCCGCCTTGGGTGACCAGGTGGACGCACTGGTTGGCTTGGCCCTCGCCCGTTCAGCTCGGGGGTTGCACGCCGCGGCCGTGACGAGTCTAGAAAGGGCGGTGACCCTGGCGCCGGAGCGGCAGGATCTGCGCATGATGTTGTTCGAAGAACGGCAGGCGGCGGCGACTCCATGAAGGACCGCTGCCCGTGTGCTCGCCGCCGGTTTTCCCTGCTGAGGATTGCCGCCCTCTTTGCTCTAGGGTTGGGTTTGGCCGCGGTGGGAGGGTGGGCGCAGGAGGTCCCCAGCGACCCTTGTAGGAAGCTCAGTTTGGTGGACGAGAGCGCTCGTTTGGGCCTTTCTTTTGACCACCTCACCGGCGCCCGAGGGGGCAAGCACTTGCCCGAGACCATGGGAGCCGGTCTCGCCTGGCTCGACTTCGATGGCGATGGATGGATCGATCTCTATCTGGTGCAGTCGGGCCCGTTTCCGCCGCCGGAGGCCGCCTCGGCCACGGCCTCCAATCAGCTATGGCGCAATCTGGGTGGCGGTCGATTCGAGCGTGTTGGCGGCAGCGGCGAGGGCCCGGCCGCCGATGCGGGGTATGGCCAAGGGGCGGTGGCGGCCGATGTGGACGGCGACGGCGACTCGGACCTCTACGTGACCAACTACGGCCCCGACCGGCTGTGGATCAACCGCGGCGACGGACGCTTCGAGGCCACGCCGACCGGTGTCGACGGCTGGAGTTCTTCCGCCGCCTTCGCCGATGCGGACGGCGATGGCGATCTAGACCTCTACGTCAGCCGGTATGTGGTCTATGACCCGAAGGCCGAGTTGTTCTGCGGTGACCTCGACAGCGACCGGCGCACCTATTGCGACCCCAGCCTGTTCGCCGGTGCTCACGATCGATTCCTGCTCAACCGGGGCGACGGCACCTTCACCGATGCCACCGCCCAGGCAGGATTGTCGCAAGCCGCTGGCCGGGGGCTGGGAGTGCTCTTCACCGACTTCGATGGCGATGGCCATCCCGATCTTTATGTCGCCAACGACCTGACGATTAACGGCCTCTATCGCAATCGGGGCGATGGCACCTTCGACGACGAATCGCTATTCTCCGGCGCGGCGGTCAACGGTCAAGGCAAGCCCGAGGCGGGGATGGGGTTGGCCGTCGGCGATTTCGATGGCGATGGCACGCCTGACTTGGCGGTGACCAATTTCGATGTGGAGACCAACACGCTCTACCGCAACCTAGGGGCGATGCAGTTTGAGGACAGTTCCCTCGCTTCCGGTTTTGGCCTGCCCTCCTTCAACCTCCTAGGCTTCGGTTTGGTCAGCGCCGACTTCAACCTCGACGGGGCGCTCGACTTCTACGTCGCCAACGGCCACATCTTCGAGAATCCCCTGCGTGGAGA
Source organism: Acidobacteriota bacterium (assembly GCA_003231035.1). GTDB lineage: Bacteria > Acidobacteriota > Thermoanaerobaculia > Multivoradales > SZUA-115 > SZUA-115. The sequence continues at coordinate 585 of QIHU01000136.1, read as the reverse complement.
CAGTAGCTACCGGCAACCCGACTTGCTGCTGCTGGGTGACGGTCGGGGTGGTTTTTCCGTCGCCAACTGCGGCCCTGCCTTCGACGAGAGCTGGGTCGGGCGTGGTCTGGCGGTCGCCGACTTGGACAACGACGGCGACCCGGATCTGGCGCTGCTCAATAGCGCTGGACCGGCCCAACTGTTGATCAATCACAACGCAGAGCTGGGAGAGCCGCGAAGCTGGCTCGGTGTGCGCCTTCTCGGCGCTCCACCCAACCGCCAAGCGATCGGCGCGCGGGTAACTCTGACCACCACATCAGGCCGACAGACTCGCTGGGTGCTGGCCGGAGACAGCTATCAGTCGTCGAGCGAACGACGGCTACAGTTCGGCCTGGGAGAGGGCGAGAAGCCGGTCAAACTGGAAGTTCGCTGGCCTGACGGTAAGCGCCAACGCTGGCGCGGTCTGCCGCTCAACGGCTATGCCCGACTGGTACAGGTCCAGAGCCCTTAGCAGTCCGTGGTGAAACTCGTCCTGGCTCCGAACGGGTCTTTGACCGTGACTCGGCGTTGTCAAATCCTCGACGAACCTCGGGTTCGCCTCCGGTT
>QIHU01000311.1 GCA_003231035.1 Acidobacteriota bacterium | reverse complement strand
GCGACGATGATACCGGCGATATCTTTGCCCGTTCGGTGATGGCCTACAGCACCCTGTGCGGCCAAGAAGGCGCCTCGTGCCCGCGGTTTGGCATGTACTCGCAACACACCTTGGTGTCAAACAACAATCCCCAGTTCAGGGCAGGTGTCAAATGCAACAACGGCGGAACGGGCGACGGTGGCGCCGCCAACAACAACGCGCCGATCGTCAGTCAGTATCGGTAGTCGCTTCACGTTCTCTGGCCCTGCACCCCTATCGAAGCGCCCTTCCGTCAGTCGGGCGCTTCGGAAGGGGGTTGGTCTTTGCGACGCTATCGACACTCGGGCTTGGGTGCATCTTGAGATGGGCGGCTCCCATACTGTCCCCGGCGGCTGTCTGCATTGAGGACGAGTCCGCTGGGGAAGCGGTCGCTGCCTGTGGCTAAACCTCACCAAGATCACGGGGGTTTCGAAAGCGGGTGGAGCGGCCGCGCGCTCCCTAGTGCGCGGCCGCTCCACCTCCGTAGTTACTCTTTGGGAACCTTAAGTCTAGGAGCCAGAATCTCGTAGGTGACGCCACCCAGTGGTTCCTTCTCAGGATTCTCGGCATCGACTTGGACGACGCTGAACCGATAACGGCTCTTCGGTCGTTCCGCTTGAGCCTTCGGCTGACCGAGTTCGGTTACCAAGCTCTCCTTCTGGTTGGCAAGGTTATTCACCTTCCGGTCCGCAAAGACCAGGGTGATCTCGAATTCCTCCTTGGGCGGCAGTTGCAGGATGATCGTGGCTCGATCCTTAGCGGCTCGGAAGGATCCGTCCTCGAGCATCTCGACGCCCTCAGCTCGGTGGCCCTGCTGCTTCCATAGATCCGCTAACCTGGCATCAGGATGCACCGTCACCGTGCCGCGCTCGATGAAGAGTCCTGGGACCTTCCCCGGCTCCTGCTGGAACACCAAGCCAATCTCACGATCAGCCTTGCCGGTGTTGCGCACGATCATGCTGACATTCGCTTCCAGGCCGCCACTCTGCCCCGGAGGCAGCCCGGCGACCAAGTCCACAACATTCATGTTGCGCCAAACGATGTTGTTGTTGTTGCGCGTGTTGGTGTTGACGCTCGGTCCTTCTACGAAGGTCATCGGATCTTGCGCTGTGTCAAGCCGCACCAAGATACAGTAGTGACCGGTACCTGGCGGGTTCCAAGCCACCTTCGCGACAATCACCTGGCCAGGCATGACACTCGGTAGCACGTCGGTGCCCGCAAGGGTCCAGCTACCCGGCCACGTCAGGCCGGCCGACGCGTTGGCGTAGTAGAACTTCACCGGCACGTTGATGCCTTCCACCAGGCTACGGTTGCGCACGTTGGCGTGCAGATAGTTGGGTTGACCCAGTTCCGGGTTCTGGTGCGCCGTGAGGCCATCATCCGCGTTGCGGTTCCAGACATCCGGCGACATCCACATATTTCCGGGTAACGGATCGGGCTCGATTCCGGTGTCGCCCGGTAGGTCACGACTCCACACATCGGTCCCGGCCAGGGGGCAGGTGGTGAGTGTGATGTCGTCTACCCAGAAAGTGGTGGTGAAAGCCGCGTCGTTGACCGCCCGAAAGGCGAGGCGCACCGTCTGCCCGGCGAACTGCGAGACATCCGCATGAGCCTGCTGCATCCACTGCCCCTGCTGCCATCCGTCGAAACGAATGTCCAGAACGTCGAGGGTCGCGTTGGTGTTGGCGTCCCGGATCTCGGCGATGAAAAAGTCGCTGTTCCAGGGGGTGGTGAGGCGTTGGGTGGTCATGTGCCAGAAGAACGTGACCTCGGCACGGCCGACATTCGCCGGGATGGTGATGTTGCGGAAGGCCTCTTGGGCTGTATTCGCCGCACTGCCCAGCCGTAGTGACCAGGTTCCGTGCCCGGGTGCGGGCGAGGTCAAGCGGGCGGCCCCGCCGGTGAGCGTGAAGCCGTCAGTGCCGGTCTCAAATCCGTAGGCCGTCGTTGTGCAGAGCCCCGCGTCGTAGCCGAACGGTAGTGACGAGAAGGTCAGGCCGTAGCTCTGGGGACCTTGCGGCACCGCGGTGCCCACGACCCGTACGGTCCACAAGCCGGCGGCCGGGTTGGTGATCCGTACTTGTTCCTGGTTGTCCAGGTTGTTGATCCCAGTGGTCGCGTCCTGGTGCGGAGCCGCTGCATTCAGGATCCATGGGCGGAAGATCGTTCCTCCCGGAGAGACCACTTCAAGGTTGAGATTGTTGACCGGAGCGATTCCGGCGAACGATGCCGCCGCGAAGTCGTCCCAGGCCACCGAGGCCTTGAGTTCTCCGGTTCCGGCCGCCACGTTGATGGTGTAGGACTGAGCGACACCGTTGGAGATCGTGTTGGTGCCCCAGCGCACCGGCGTTGTGCCGTTGAGCGTGTTGTTGCCCGCTCGCAGCAAGTCGATCAACGCCTTGGTGTCAACCTCGCCGTAGCCATAGATGAAATCCGGCCCGTCCTGGCCGTAGTCGATCGCACTTTGAATCATCATCGCTTTGACCAACGCCGGCAACGGTCGTGCATTGGCGCCGCCGTAGCCGCCCGCTCGCCAGTCCTCGATCAGCAGAGCGACGGTACCCGCCACCGCCGGGGTGGCCATAGAGGTGCCACAGATACCGCTGTATGCCGTGTCGTTGCTCGCGAAGGAAGACAACACGCTCGCCTCTCCGGTCACCCGCGCGGTCTCGCAACCTGGAGCCGAGACGATCGGCTTCAAGCGGCCGTCATCGCAGGGTCCCCAGCTTGAGAAAGAGGTCATCCCGCCACCGTCGGAGTACACCGCTCCCACGTGGATCGGGTTCTTGGCGCAGGATGGTGGCGCCGTGGTGAGGTAGTTGGCACCACAGCGGCCTCCCGCGCCGCCGCGCTCGTTGCCGTTGGCCCAGGTCATCAAGACCGCGCTCCCGACTGCGGGATTGTCGCCCCTGACGATTCCATCGAGCAGGTTGGAGGAAATGCCATAGTCACCCTCTCGAACGCAAGGGAACCCGTTGCTGGCCGTATTGCTGCCGATGGAGTTCGTCCCCAGGTCTCCGTTGTGGATAGTGCGTGCCGTCACGTAGTCAGCCTGAATGTCACCAGCGGTACCCCAGAACAACATGGGTCCAGCGATCTGCTGATAGCCAGCCGAGAGTACGGAAGCATTGACCGCCACGCCGCGTCCTCGCCCTCCTGGGCTGGAGGGCGCGCCGTCGCCTGCCGCCGTGCCAGCCACGTGGGTGGAGTGATTGCTAAGGCCGGTGGCGTCGAGGGAAGTCACACGGCTGGCTCCGGCTCCGACTCTGAAAGTTTCGTGCGTCGGACGTACACGGCCGCCGTCGTACACGAACAGACGTACCCCGGTGCCGTCGAGACTGTACGGAGCAGCAAAAACAGGCTCCGCTCTCATCAAGCCACGCACGCCGTCGTTGGTCTCGCTCATCGGCGGTGTACCCTCTTCGATCCACAGAATACGCTCCTCCTGAGCGAGCTGCTCGAGATTCTCTTCACGAAGCCAGACCGTGCCACCGTGAATACCCTCGATGGAACTGACCAGCACGCCACCGGCATCTTCCGCGATGCGATCGAGCTGCGAGAGATCGATATCGTGGTGCAGTTGGACCATCAGCATGACCCAACCAGGGCGGGTCGGGTCGCGCGCCCACGGCGCGACGTCTTGCGCGCGCAGTCGCGGATGGACCTTGCGAGAGGCATCCCAGAGAATCGCCGTGCGCACCTCCTGCATCGCAAGGGCTTGGTTCATGCGACTGGCTGGGACCGCCGCGATAAAGGCATTGCCCGGCACGTAGGCGCCGAGATCTAGCCCCGCGCGCTCCAGATCGCCCTTTTCTTGCTCATTCGGAATCTCATAGACCTGGACCAGCATGTGGACGGTCTCGCTTCCGGCCTGTTGAGCCCGCGTTGCCGCGCCGTTGAGCTGCCGTTGGAGGGTGGCAGAGATTCCCTCATCGGGCACCCATTTCTGATCCAGTAGCAGGATCTCGTAGCGCGACTCAGCCATTGCCGCGGTAGCCAGGCCGAAAGTAAGGGCGATAAGCCCGAGGATCAACGTTCGTCTCATGATCTGTCTCCTCGTAGATGTGTTTCCCTGTCGCTGAAGCAGACTAGCACGTCAAGTGGAGATATGGCTATGATCGGTGTGCAGGGAGCGCTCTGAAGAAGTGACTGACACCCCGATTCTTCGGTGCTCGGTGCACGGTACGCCGCCAGAGGATCCGGCCGTCGTCCCGAGCGATCGCCATCACCACGAACTCGTAGCGCCGGGTGACCGCGAG
>QIHU01000578.1 GCA_003231035.1 Acidobacteriota bacterium | reverse complement strand
GGGCTGCTGGTCGGTTTTGGCCTGGCGGCGTTGGGGTTGACGGCGGCCGGCTTCGCCAGCGGCGACACTCCGTCGCCGGGGCTGACCTTCGGTGCTGGAGTGTGCTGGCTCGTCGTCGGCTTGGCCCTCTTCGCGCTCTATTGCACGCCTCGTCGAAGTGGTGAGCAAGGACTAGGCAGTGGTCTGTGGACCATGGCCGCTCGCGACAGTTCGCGCCATCGAGGCCGTAGCCTTCTGTCGGCCGCCTTGATCGCCAGCGCCTGCTTTGTGATCGTCAGCGTTGGCGCCTTTCGCACCGGCGGCCAGGTCGACGTGAGCCAGCGCGATGCAGGCGCCGGCGGCTTCTCGTTGATCGCCGAATCCGGCGTCTCGTTGATCCAGGATCTCAACCGGCCCGAGGTCCGCGCGGACCTCGGTTTCTCGGCCGAAGCGCAGGCCGCGATGGCGGGGACCACGGTGGTGCCGCTGCGCCTGCTTCCCGGTGAGGATGCCAGCTGCCTCAACCTTTACGCGCCCAGTGAGCCCCGAATACTCGGAGTGCCGAAGGAGTTGATCGAGCGGGGCGGCTTTCGCTTCAAGTCGACGCTGCGGGAGGTGGAGAACCCGTGGACTTTGCTCGAAGAGCCCCTGCAAGGGGACGATGGGCGGATCGTGATCCCGGCCTTCGGCGATTTCAACTCGGTGACTTGGATCCTCCACTCTGGGTTAGGCAAGGACTTGCTCTATCGCGACGAAGCCGGACGCGAGGTGGCGCTGCGCCTGGTCGGTTTGCTCGATGGGTCCCTTTTCCAGAGCGAGCTGCTGATCTCCGAAGAGGCCTTCACTCGTCACTTTCCCAGCCGTTCCGGGTACTCGGTCTTCCTCGTCGAAGCACCGCTAGCCGAAGCGGGGGCGATCGCCACCAGCTTGGAGGCGTCGCTCGGCCGTTTCGGTTTCGATGTGACCGCCAGCGCTGAGAAGCTGGCTTCGTTCAAGGCGGTCGAGCACACCTACATCTCCACCTTCCAGGCGATAGGAGGTCTCGGCCTGCTGCTCGGTACCCTTGGCCTCGGAGTCGTCTTGCTGCGCAATGTATATGAGCGCCGCGGGGAACTCGCCACCCTGCGCGCTTTCGGTTTTCGGCGCTCGCGAATCGCCCGCATGGTGGTGACCGAGAATCTCTTCCTGTTGGTCGTCGGTATTGCCATCGGTGCTGGCGCGGCGCTCGCCGCCGCCGCGCCCCCGTTGTTTCATGGCGCCCAACCCTTGCCGTGGCTGACCTTGGCCGGCACGGTGGCTAGCGTTTTCGCGGTCGGCCTGCTGGCCAGCCTCGCCGCCGTGCGTCGGGTCCTCGCCTTCCGGCTCCTACCGCTCCTCAAGAGTGAGTAGCTCTTGGCTTGGCTCGGAGTCGTATCCACACGATTGAGAAATAGTATTTCTGTCCCGGTTGGCCGGTTGCGCTGTATATAGATAGGGGAGGTGTTCCGCTTACTCCATGGGCGGTGGCCTCACAACGTGGGAGTCTCATGATGCCTACTCGGCAACAGGAAGTCACGGCATTGCTCGGCCGTTGGGGAGACGGTGAGGCGACAGCCTTCGCCGAGTTGATCCCGATGGTGTACAGCGATTTGCATCGCTTGGCCGCCCGTTCGATGGGGGCCGAGCGGGGTGACCACACCCTTCAGCCGACCGCCCTGGTCCACGAGGCATTCTTGCGCCTGGCCAAGGGGACGCCACCGGATCTTGAGAATCGGCGCCACTTTTATGGGCTGGCCGCCCGCTTGATGCGCCAGATCTTGGTGGATCACGCACGGCGGGTGAACGCCGAACGGCGGGGCGGCGGCGGGCCGAAGGTGCCGCTCGAAGAAGAGACCCCCGGTCTTTCCGATCTCTCGGGGCGCACGGCGGCACCCACCATCGAGTTGCTAGCGTTGGACGAAGCCCTCTCTTCGTTGGCACAATCCGACCGCCGCAAGGCGAAGATCATCGAGCTGCGCTTCTTCGGTGGGCTCGAAGTCAAAGAGGTGGCGGAGCTGCTCGATGTTTCGATGTCGACGGTGGTGACCGACACCCGCGTGGCCCGTGCCTGGCTGCTGGCCCGGGTGGCGGTGGGGGCGACAGGTTGACGGAGTCGAGCCAGGGCTTTGCCCGAGTCGAGAATATTTTTCTTGCCGCCTTGGAGCTAGAGCCGAGCCACCGCGATGCCTTTCTAGAGGACTCTTGCCGCGAGGATCCGCCGCTGCGCCGCCAGGTCGAAGCGATGCTGGCCGCCGACGAGGGGGCTCTGGGGCAGATCGAGTCCGCCGTCGAAGGGCAGGCGGCGCGGATCACCGCAGGGACCCGTCAAGACCGGATAGGCGAGCGGATCGGCCAGTATCGGCTGATCTCTGAACTCGGCCGTGGTGGGATGAGCGTGGTCTATCTGGCGGCGCGCTCGGACGCCGAGTACGAACAGAAGGTCGCGATCAAACTGATCGCCCACCCGTTCATCAACCAAGAGCTTTGCCGTCGACTCCTCGCCGAACGGCAGATCCTGGCGCGGCTGCGTCACCCCAATATCGCCCGCCTCCTCGACGGCGGTTCGACCCCCGACGGCATTCCTTACTTTGTGATGGAGTATGTGGACGGCCTGGCGGTGGACCGCTACTGCGACACCCATCGGCTGTCGGTCCCCCAACGGTTGCACCTCTTCCGCAAAGTCTGTTCAGCGGTGCAATCGGCCCATCGCAGCTTGGTGGTACACCGCGATCTGAAGCCTTCCAACGTCATGGTGGATGGCGATGGCGAACCCAAGCTACTCGATTTTGGGATCGCCAAGCTGGTCGCCGACGAAGCGGCCGCGGCTCAGGATGCTACCCGCTCGCTGCTCTGGATGGGGACTCCCGGCTACGCCAGCCCCGAGCAGCTGCTCGGCGAACCGGTGACCACGACGAGCGATGTCTACTCGCTGGGGGTTCTGCTCTACAGATTGCTGACCGGAGATCGTCCCTTTGGCGACACCCCGGGGCCGTCGCCGCCGACCGCCGAAGCGATCACCCACCGGGTGGCTCGCCCCAGTGTCACCGCGGGCGCGGTGGCGCCCGAAGTCGCGGCCTTGCGCGGCCAGCGCCCCCGCGGCCTTGCCCGCAGCCTGCAAGGCGATCTCGACAACATCTTGTTGATGTGCCTGCGTCGGGAGCCCCAGCGGCGCTATGGCTCGGTCGAACAGCTGTCCGAGGATCTCGATCGCCACCTCTCCGGCCACCCGGTGATCGCTCGCCCGGCAACTCTGCGCTACCGGACGGGCAAGTTTCTGAGCCGCAACCGCTGGGCGACCCTCTTCGCCGCCACCGCCGTTGCCCTGGTGGTGGCTTTTGCCGTGGCGATGACGGTGCAGCGGGATCGCACCGCGCTACAGCGGGACCGTGCCGAACGCGTTTCTTCCATGCTCGCTGAACTCTTCGAGGTGGCCGGTCCCACCGCCGCGCGAGGTAGCACCATTACCGCTCAGGAACTCTTGGATCGTGGCAAGGAACAGCTCTCCACCCTCGACGACCAGCCGCGCGATCAAGCGATGCTGCGCAACACCCTCGGTGAACTCTACGAACAACTGGGGCTATTCGGCGAAGCTCAGGATCTCTTCCGGCAGGCCTTGGAACAGCGCCGGAAACTCTACGGAGCGCATCATCTGGTGGTGGCCGAGAGCCTCTACCACTACGGGCGAGCGAGTGCCCGCAAGGAGGAGTTCGAGAAGGCGGAAGAGCTCTTCCGGCAAGCCTTGGAGATTCGCCGCGACCAGTTGAACGAAGGCCATTTGGACGTCCTGACCAGCCTCAATAGCCTGGCCCTGGTCCTACACGAAACCGGGGACTACGGCCAGGCGGAGCCGCTCTATCGGGAGGCGATCACCAAGAGCCTTGGCTCGTTGGGGGTGGAGCACCCACAGACCCTCAAGACCCAGTACAACCTGGCCCTGCTCCTCCATGACAAGGGTGAAAACGGAGAAGCGGAGCCCATCTTTCGCCGCATTCTGGAGTTCAGTCGGCTGAATGTGGACGACGACCAAGAGGCGGAGATCAAGGATCTGCTGGGGCGCACCTTGCACGCCGCCGGCAAACTGGACGAGGC
>QIHU01000393.1 GCA_003231035.1 Acidobacteriota bacterium | reverse complement strand
TGGACGCGCCGGCCTTCTTATCGCCCGTCGGGGCACCCTGGTTGGTGGAGTACGACCTCGCGGGCAAGGACGGGGTGGCCTGGAAGGAGGCGCTAGTGCACCGGGAGTGGAGCCTGTGGCGCTATCGCGAGCTGCTGCCGTTGGCCGATTTCCCCTCGCGCATCGATCTGGGTGAGGGGGCGACTCCCTTGATCCCGCTACGCCGCTCGGCACCGGCCGGGGTCGAGGTGCTGATCAAGGAGGAGGCGGGCAACCCCACCGGTTCGTTCAAGGCCCGCGGCCTCTCGCTAGCGGTCAACCGGGCACGCGAGCTGGGAGCGCCGGGAGTGGAGCTGGCCAGCGCCGGCAACGCCGCCCTGGCGATGTCCGCCTACGCCGCCGCCGCCGGCCTGCCTGCCCGGGTAGCGATGCCCGAGGATACCCCCGGCACCCTACCCGAGCGCTGCCGCCAACTCGGCGCCGAAGTGCTCACCCGACCGGGAACCTTGGTCGACGCCGGGGCCCACCTGGCGACGTTGGGAGGTGGCTACTGGAACCTCTCAACCCTCAAGGAGCCCTACCGCGTCGAAGGCAAAAAGACGATGGGGCTGGAATTGGCCGAGCAGTTCGACTGGAAGCTGCCCGACTGGATCATCTACCCGACCGGCGGCGGCACCGGCATCGTCGGCATGCACAAGGCCTTCGCCGAACTGGAGGCGCTGGGTTTGATCTCCGGCAAACGGCCCCGTTTCGTCGTCGTCCAGATGGCGGGATGTGCACCGATGGTACGGGCCTTTGAGCGCGGCGAGGAGAGCGCCGAGCCCTGGAAGAACGCGGATACCCGCGTCTGGGGGCTGCGCGTGCCCCAGGCGGTCGGCGATTTCTTGATTCTGCGCGCCCTGCGCGAGACGGCGGGCACCGCCGTGGCGGTGGAGGAGGCGAAGCTGCCCGAAGTCACGGCGCGCATCGCCAAGAATGAAGGGCTCCAGTTCGGCCCGGAGGGCGCCGCCTGCATGGTGGCGCTCGAAGAACTCGCCGCCGCCGGCACCATCGGCGCTGGGGAGCGGGTGGTGCTTTTCCAGACCGGTGACCCGGCGAACTATGGCTAGCGATCGCGAGCGGCTAGCCGAGCTGGTCGAAGAGGCGGTCGAGGATGGGCTCTACACGGCGCTGGTCACCCTAGTCGGAGGTGCGGAGGGCATCGCCCAGACTGCCACCGCCGGTTCGGCGAGGCCGGGGGAGGCGGTGGCGGTCGACTCGGCCACCCTCTTCGACTTGGCCTCCTTGACCAAGACCTTCACCGCCGGCCTAGCCTTGACCCTGGACGCCGCGGGGGAGCTACCGCTGGCCCTGCCAATCGGCGAGGCGATCGACCATGTTTCGCCCGAGCTGACCCACCACACGCTGGCCGATCTCCTAAGCCACCGCGCCGGCTTCGTCCCTTGGGCGCCTCTTTACGCTCAGTGCGCCAACGGGGAAGAGGTCCGCCAGCGGTTACTCGATGGCTCCCTCCTCGGCGCCAGCGTTGGCACCTACAGCGACCTAGGGTTCATCCTCTGGGGGTTGATCGCCGAGGAGCGTTGCGGATTGCCGCTGGCGACTCTATTCGCCGACCGACTCCTCGATCCTCTCGGCTTTCCCGGGCCGCGCCCAGCCCCCAGCGCGACCTTCGCCGCCTGCCAGATCGACGGAGGCAAAGAGGTGGAATTGGCCGCGAAGCTCGGTCTTGACCTAGCGCCTCCCTCCGCTCCCGCGCTCGCCACCTCTCAAGACGGCAATGCACGATTTCTCGGCGGCCTGGCTGGCCATGCCGGCCTCTTCGCCAGTGCCGAGCAACTCTGGTGCTACGCCCGCGAATGGCTCGTTCCCGGCCCTCTCTTCGCTGGCCAACAGCTCGGCCCAGCCCTCGCCGGGCCGGGCCCCTTTCTCCTCGGCTGGGGCCGGCCCGGCGCCTGGAGCAGCACCGCCGGCATGGCGAGTCCTTCCTCCTTTGGCGCTCTCGGCTTCACCGGCGGCAGCCTGTGGATCGAACCCGAGAGGGGGCGAATCGCCCTCGTCGTCGGCCACCGCGCTTCGCCGTTCTCCGATCTCGCTCCCTTCCGCCGCGCCTTCCACGCCTTGGCCTGGAAGATCGCTGTCTAGGCAACTTCGAGCGATCCACAAACCCAGCCGGCCGAGTATCATGGGCGAACCGCGCTTGGCCCTCTTCGGGCGGGCCGCGAGTCACTCCGACTACCCAGCTCGACTTCATACTCACCCTACGACCCCGACGGAGGTTCTTCTCTGCGATGGATATTCAGGATCTAGTTCTACTCGACGGCGCCCGCACCGCGATGGCCGATTTGAATGGCCCCTTTTCGACCGTGACCGCAATCGATCTGGGCGCCCACGCGGCCAAGGCGGTCTTTGCACAAACCGGCGTGGCGCCGAGCGAAGTCGACCACACGATCGTCGGCAATGCGCTGCAAACCTCGTCCGACGCGATCTACGGCGCGCGCCACGTGGCGCTCAAATCCGGTGTGCCGATCGAGACTCCGGCGCTGACCGTCAACCGGTTGTGCGGCTCGGGCATCCAGTCGATCATCTCCGGTTCCCTGCTCATGCTGGCGGGGGAGGCCGAGACCTGCTTGGTCGGCGGCATGGAGAACATGACCCAGGCGCCGCACGTCATCCGCGGCGCCCGTCGCGGCTTCCGCCTGGGCCACGGCAAACTGGAAGATCTGCTGATGGAATCTCTGGTCGATCCCTACTGCGGCTGCTCCATGGCGCAAACCTCGAACAACCTAGCCCGCGACTACGGGATCAGTCGCGAGGAACAGGATCAATTCGCCCTGCAAAGCCAACAGCGGGCAGCGGCGGCCTGGGAGGCCGGTCGGCTGGCCGAGGAAGTGGTGGCGATGGAAGTCGGCAAGGGCAAGCGGGCCAAGACGGTCGACCGCGACGAGCACTTCCGCGCCGATGCCACCCTCGAAGGGTTGGCCAAACTGCGCCCCGCCTTTGACGACAACGGTTTCGTCACCGCCGGCAACGCCTCCGGCATCGTCGACGGCGCCGCGATGATGCTGCTGGAAACCGCGGATCGCGCCAAAGGGCGCGGCATCGAGCCGCTGGGCCGCATCCGCTCCTGGGCCACCGTCGGCGTCGACCCGTCGCGGATGGGGATCGGGCCGGCGCCGGCCATCCGCAAGGCCCTGGCCAAGGCGGGCATGGAACTGGGCGACCTCGACCTGATCGAGATCAACGAGGCCTTCGCCGGCCAGATTCTGGCCTGCGTTAAGGAGCTGGAGCTCGACACCGACAAGCTCAACGTCAACGGTGGCGCCATCGCCCTGGGCCATCCGCTCGGGGCCACCGGCACCCGCATCACCCTGACCCTACTCAAAGAGCTCAAGCGTCGCGGCGGCGGGCTCGGCGTGGCCTCGGCCTGCATCGGCGGTGGCCAGGGAATCGCCCTGGTGGTGGAGTCGCTCTAGGTGATCGACCTGCAAGGGCAGCACGTCGTCATCACCGGCGAGATTCTGAACGTCAATGGAGGCGCGGTCCTCTGCGGTTAGCGAGCTCCTACCCCCGTGGTAGCATCCGTTCCAATTCTCACTGACCGCTGAATCGCAACGAACTTTCGGGAGGGCTAGATGCTCCAGTGGATCGAAGGTATCGCTCAGAGGATTTCCGACTTCGTGAGCGAGGTGCTCCTGGGCCCCGCGCAATTCATGGAGCACTACGTGTGGGGATGGCCCCAACCCGTATCGTTGCTGGTCATCGTGCTCGTGGGGGCCGGCCTGTTCGTCACCATCCGCCTCGGTTTCATCCAGATCCGCGGTTTTCGCCACGCGATCAACATCGTGCGGGGCAAGTTCGACAACCCTAATGACGAAGGCGATCTCAAACACTTCCAAGCACTGACCACGGCTCTATCCGCGACGGTCGGCATCGGCAACATTGCCGGCGTGGCCATCGCCATTCGCATGGGCGGACCGGGAGCCCTGTTTTGGATGTGGGTCACCGCCTTCTTCGGCATGGCACTGAAGTTCGTCGAATGCACCCTCGCCATGGTCTACCGCAAGATCCACAAGGACGGTTCGGTCTCCGGCGGTCCGATGTACTACATCGAGA
>QIHU01000740.1 GCA_003231035.1 Acidobacteriota bacterium | reverse complement strand
CAGGGTCAGGATACTGAGGCACTCGCAACCGAAAGGACGAGTAACAGATAGGCCCGACCTACAGCCACCGCGCCCGCCGTCGACTCTACCCAGAGGAAGGTGTCGGCGTTCTCGTGTGGGTCGAGGATCGCGGCGATGGGTGTTGGAGCAGCCATTTCAGCCGTCCTCGGGATCGAGGATTTCGGCCATGATTGAGTCGACCTCGTCGTTCAGTCCTTAGAGCCGCTCTTGGGCATAGACTCAGGCTACGCGGCAAGCTAGCGTAGCCTGTGCCAGAGAACACCACTGGGTAAACTGAATGATCATCTTCAACTTGGCTGCAGTTCCTCAGATCGCGATCGCTCTAGGCGGTGGAGGACTCCTGTGGGCGATTCTTGAGGGTGCTGGGGTGGATCCGGCGCTGGCCCTTGGGCTTGCGATGTTGGTGGCAGGTGTGTTCATCGTTTGGCGAGATCTTCAGAAGGAGCGTCGCTGCAATGCTCCGGCATCCGCGTTCTGGCGCCTGTTTGCAGCGAGCGCAGGTGGGCACATCTTCTTCATTCCCTGCTGGATTATCGGTGGGGCCAGTGTCGCTGTAGGGTGGTTCTTCATACTCGATTCGTTCGTAGGGGTAGAGGCGCATCAGTGGGCTCTTTTCTTCGGACTACTTGGTTTCGCCTACCCTGTGGGATCTGAAACTCTTCTTGTGCTCGGGCTTCCTCGCTCTCGGCATCAGCCCCACTTCGCAGAAACCAACGGCGAAGGCGAGGTTATCGGCCAGCAGGAACACGAAGCGGGCGGGTGAAGCCGGATATCACCTTGGGAGCGGCCTCGGATCGCCGTTCATGGGCGACTCAGCGGCGACTGGTCGCAAGCTTCATGCCTTCGACGAGGATTTCCCGAATGGTGGTCTCGAAGATCCTCAACCAGGTGGAGAGTGGGACTACAATTGGAATGATGAACACGAAACACCTCGGCAGTCACTTCGACGATTCTCTGGCCGAAGAGGGGCTCTTAGATGAGGCCGAAGCCGTGGCCACAAAGCGGGTCTGGCCATCACGGATCGGGAAGCGATGAGCGAGTCCGACCTCTCAGAGTCGTCGATGGCGCAGGATCCCGGTAGAAGAAGACCACCCGGCGCGCTCACCACTCTGCTACTCGCAGTTCTTCTCGTCGTGCCCGTTCAGACCATCCAAGCGACGATCTGCATTGAACAACCTGGCCAAGTCCACCACGTGCGCGGCGTAGTTGTATTCCACGATCTAGACTCTCCCTGGGGGATCGCTGGCACTCTCCCTGGTGTCGTTGTCCACCTAGAAAGGGGAAAGTTTGAGGCCCAGACCGTCACGGACGCGGACGGGTACTTCGCTTTCTCGCACCTGCCGCAGGGCGACTATGAACTGAGCGCGGAGCTGGCAGGATTCTTGACCACTACGGGAACGGTGCGGGTTCGACGCTCCGCGGCCAGCGGTCAAGTGCTGATCGTTGACTTACCCATGCTGATCGGCGATTGCGGAGGAATAGCGGTTGATTCCTGGAAGGTTGCCCGCAAGATTCAGCTTCAGATGGAGTAGAAGTGTGGGCGAGAGCGTCGAGACACCCGAGGCCGTTCAACAGCCCGGCGCAGGGTCAGTCAGCTGGGTGTGCGGCCTCCGACCGGAACGTAGCTGCCAAGTTCGATCTCGGTCGGCGGGACTTCAGGTATTCCCAGCTCGTATTTGGCGGCGGACCAGAGGCTGCGGAGCTGTTGCGGCGTTGCATCCCAACTCGTGATGCCCTGTTGCTCCAGGCGCTCCTCAAGCTGCGTGTCTCCAAATCGCGCGAGGACGGTCCACAGGAGATCTCGGACCCACCACGGAGGTGGTTCGAGAGCCAAGAGCCCTTCCAGCCCACCGAGTGCCATCTGGTGGACGAGCGGGTCCTGGTGACCTCGCAGGATCGCCAACATCATGCTGAAGGGTGGGTCCATCTTAGGGGCTTTGACGAAAGCCTCCGCGAGGAGTTCGCGATGGCGCTTGGCTAGGCGAGTTCGCTTGGGCCTGCCGGAACGATCGTAGGCGGAGCGAATGCTGTCGCTGCCCGGTTCCAGTTCGTAGAGGCCATGCCAACGAGTTCCCGGTAGTGCCGCTGCTTGCACCAGCCATTCCCGCTTGCGCAGTTCTCTTGTCTTCTCTGGCGACGGACTCTCTTGGATGGCGCGGGCGGCGCCGATCATGGTTTTCAAGTCGTCCACCTCGGCGCCCTTCGGGTAGAGCGTGCCATAGGAGAGTGCCACCGTTCGCCAGCCTTCTCCGTTGCGCGCCAAGAAGGCGACCACGGTTTCGTTCTCCACGTAGCGGGCTGGCGCAGGGCAGACCATGTTGGCCGCGTAGGGGACTTTGACGCTCTCCAGCTCCGGTCCCTTCAACGTCTCGACGACCTTCAAGTGAGCGGTAGCGCTAGTCCATGGATCTTCGTCCCGTGGCAGCTCTTCGGTCTCGGCAACCTTCGCGATCACAATGAGCTCGGCGTCGGAAATCAGCGACCACAGCGGTCTCGGTGTTATGGGATAGCCGAAGGCGACGGTTGGAGCCAGCAGCAAGAGGAGCGCAATCGCGGCGAGTCGGTATTTGGGGCCCATGAGGATCTCCCTTCAGTTCGGCATTCTTCCTCTATAGACACAGCTGGAGGCGGAATGATTCCGAACTGCAGCCACGATTGGAGCTGGCAACCTTCTTACGAATGCGCAATAGATAGCTCTGGAACATCCTGCTTCAGCCTTTGGCCAAGGCAATTGAGCTCCCCTTGCAGGTCACCATGGTTGGGCCCTTGTTACTGGTTCGACTCCCATGTCTACGATGGCTGGCACTAGATTGTTGGTCGATCCACCCAGTCCGGTGACCTCCTTCGACCCCTTTCATCGCTATCTCAGTTGATGGCGCATCGCCTCTTCGTGGTTGATGCCGTTGGGCGCGAAGCGCAAGAGGAGGACAGTGTGGTCGAAGCGGGATGGGTCGGCAGGATCGCTGAGCTTGGTTTTCTATCGGCACGGAGACGGGTTACTTTGCCGATCCTTATTGCCCTTGTTCTGGTATTCGGCGCTGGAGACCTTTCGGCCGATGGCCAGGAGTCTTCCTTTCGGAGCTTCGTCAACGGCGTAGGCGAGATGGTCTGTGCGCTTGCCTGGCCAAGCGCGGAGTATGAACGCGTTTCTTTCGGTGGAATCAGGGAGGTTGGTGGTACTGCGGAGGTTCGATTCCGGTTGTTCGCAACGAGCGCCTTCAGCGGTGGCACTCTCTGGGCGGATGTGGTGATTGAAATCACCGACGGACAGATTGCCGATCTGCGTTGGGGCAACTACAACTCATTCGTGCCGCCAGGAACTACCGCTGCCGCGCTGGGCGCTCTCTTGGAAGATCTAGCCAACGAGTGGTCTGCGAATTCTGGCTCATCGACAGGAAGTGCGGCGCAGAATGTGGTTTCGGGGTCCGCTAGGTCGAACAATGACAACTACCGTCAGGTCCTCGACCGCCAGCTATCCGCCGAGCGTAGCCGGGTTCGATTGAACGGCTTCCGTGAAAGCCACCAACCGTTCTACGCCTCCTTGCGAGACAATCTAAGCAGCGCGATTACCCTCCGTTTGCAGCAGGGGACGACCTACCGCATTGCAGGCTATTGTGACCAGGACTGCTCGGACCTCGACCTCCGGTTACAGAACTCAGCAGGGGAGACTCTCGTATCGGACACCGCCATCGATGACTACCCGAAGCTTACTTTTACGCCCAGGGTCGGTGGCCAGTACACGGTCAGAGTTTCGATGATCACCTGCAAAGTTAGCCCCTGCTACTTCGTGTTTGGAACTTTTTCGAAATAAGGTCTGCCTAGCGGGCAGGGAAGAGTGGCTCGGTGACCTCTCCCGAAGATCGGGACTAGCCTGGACTTCTCGTACGTCCTCGCCCCACCCCGTCTAGACACCGGCCCTCCGTCGCGGTATCCAGCCTTGATGACCGGCTTTCAGCTGCTGGGCGGTATGGGCAGCGGTGCCGGGAGCTTTGAGGGCAGCCCGGGTCGCCTTCAGCAGGTAGGAGCGCGGTTCGGCGCCGACCAGTTTGGCGCTCTCGGTCAGGCTATAGAGGATCGCCGCCACTTCGGTGCCTCGCTTGGAGCGCGAACCGTAGTGGTTCTTGCGGCCGATGACCACGCCTCGCAGTTCCCGCTCAGCTAGATTGTTGTCCAGCGGCTTCGAGAAAACGCGTCAGCCCTGGCCAGTGGCCCAGCAGGTAGGTAATCGCCTTGCCTAGGCCGCTTCGCGGCAGAGCCACCGACCGAGTCTCTTCGGCCCAGGCGAGCAGCTCGGTCAGGATCGGTTTCGATTTCTTGTTGCGCAACTGGTTGCGCAGCGCAAGCACCTCCGGTGACTCCACCGCATCGACAAACGGCACGTCTCGATCGATCGCGAAGAGCTTTCCAATCAAACCCAAGGCTCG
>QIHU01000108.1 GCA_003231035.1 Acidobacteriota bacterium | reverse complement strand
TCAGCGGGCCCGACGGTGGCTGGGAACTCCCTTTCAGCCCGCCGGGCAGCGGCGCCTGGGTGCAGGGGCAGGCGAGCGGCTATCTGCCGCGCCAGCTCAAGCTGAGCCCGAAGAGCCAGGGCACGGAAGGCAAACTTGACTTGATGCTCGAGCCGGCCCGGGCGCTGCTCGGCCGGGTGGTCGACGAGGCCGGCAACCCGGTTCCAGCCGCCCAGCTGCGCGCCGATGCCGACGCCCACCCCCCCAGTTTCCACCTCGACCCGGCCGAGGCCCGTGCCCTGTCGACCCAGGACGGCCGTTTCGCGCTCAGCGGTCTCTGGCCCTCGGCCACCTATCGCTTGACCGTCCAGAGGCTGGGCTTCGAAGCGCGAACGGTGGAGTTGGCCGGCACCACCGAGGGACCACTGCGGCTGGTGCTCATCGGCGAGCGGGCCGCATTCGGCCGGGTGCTCGACGGCGATGAGCAGCCGGTCGCCGGGGCCAGAATTCGGGTCGTGGCCTCCAGCCACAAGGCGACGCCCAGCGAGCGTCGTCAACTCGCCGGCAACACTTCCGAGCCGCCCCCCAGCGCCCTCGACGACCCTTTCTTCGCCCGTAGCGACGAAAGCGGGCGCTTCGCCCTCGCTGCCCTCCCCGCGCCGGTGGTCGATCTGGTGGTCGAGCACTCCGACTTCGCCGCCATGACGGTGCGCGGGATCGAGACCCCCAGTCAACGCGGGCCGGTCGATCTGGGCACTCTGCTGTTGGAGCGCGGCCTCACCCTCGTTGGCCGGGTCGTCAATGAAGCCGGAGTGGCTCTACAGCGAGCCGTGGTTTGGCAGGTGGAAACGGTGGAAGCCTCCTCGCGCTCACAGCTCGCCGACTTGGCCGCCGAGGAACCGGCCGCGACCACCGACGCCGAGGGCTCCTTCCGGCTCGTTCACTTGCCGGTCGCCAAGCCGGCCCACCTCGTGATCGCCCACCCGGGCTACCTGCCGCAAACCGTCGAGGCCCTACAGCCGCCATTCGATACGCCGCTGGAGATCGTTCTGGAGTCGGCCGCGGCTCTCGCGGGCAGGGTGATGACTCACGAGGGGGAACGGCTCGCCGCGGCCTCGTTGACCCTGCTACCCAAGCTGATGGTCGAGGGCGCGCTAGAGGCGACCTCGCTCGACCCCGACGACGAGCAGTCGGCGCGGACCGACGATACTGGCCGTTTCTCCTTCGACCAGGTCCGGGCCGGCCGCTACACCCTGCGCGCCGTCGCCCCGGGCTTTCAACCCTCTCAACCCCTGCCGATCGAAGTGACAGGCAGCCAGCGGCGCGACGACCTCGAGCTGATGCTCGAACCAGGTGCCACCTTGACCGGTCAGGCACTGACCGCGAGCTCCGCGGCGCTATCCGGCGTGCGCGTCACCGCGGGCGACAGTTTCAGCTTCACCGACGCCGAGGGGCGCTTCGCCCTGACCGGCCTACCCCCCGGCCCGGCGCTCGTCGAAGGGCGCCACCCTCACCACCCGAGGGTTACTCAGGAGGTCGTGATCGAGCTCGGCCTCAACGAAGTGGAACTCACCTTTGCCGATGGTTTCGCCGTGAGTGGCCGCGCGGTCGACCCTTCCGGCCTCGCCGTCGGCGGGGTTGAGGTCGTGATCGAAGGCGGTCTTAGCTGGCACCGCTATTCCGCTTTGAGCAACAGCGACGGCCATTTTGAAATCGCCGAGGTCGCCGAGGGCAGCTACCGGCTCCTGGGGCGCAAGCGTGGCTACGCAGCGCTCGACGAGGAAGGGGCGGTGGTGGTCAGCGGTGGCGCGGTGCGCGGGGTGGAGGTCCGTCTCGGCAGGGGCGGCACCATCGCCGGAAACATTCTGGGGCTCGACTACAACGACCTCGAAGGGGTGCGAGTGGTCGCACGGGCCGCTAGGGCGACGGTGGCCGGCCGGGTGGACTACGCGGGCCACTATGAGATTGAGGATCTAGGAGCCGGCGATTGGCTCATCAGCGCCCACGCGCGCGACACTTCACAGGTGGCCGAAGCGCGCGTCCCCCTGCCGGCGGGAGGCAGTGCAACACGGGATCTCGATTTCCAGCAGGGGGTTACCCTCAGCGGCTTTGTCCTCTTGAATCGCCGCCCACTGCCCCGAACCTTGATCTCCGTGCGCGGCCGCGACGTGGCCATCGAACGCCAGCTCCACGCCGACCGGGATGGCCACTTTGAGTTGCGCAATTTGCCGCGAGGTAGCTACCGACTAGACGCCTCGCACTCCCGAGAGCTGTTCAACCAGAATCTTGAGGTCGAGCTGCACGAGGACCGCGAGATCATGATCGAAGTCGAGACCGCCACCCTCCATGGCCAGGTTCGCTCCGCGGCGGGGGGCGAGGCGCTGGCCAACGTTGTAATCCGCTTGCAGCGCCAGATGGGGGATGGCGAGGCTGGTTCGGTGACCACTGTCGCCACCGATGAACAAGGTCAGTTCCGCTTTGGCAACCTTCCCCTCGGCAGCTACCAGCTACAAGCGCGGCGCGACGGCTTCGCCAGCAGCGAGCAGCCGCTGGAGGTGTTCGCGGACACCGGGCCGCTCGACCTGGCCCTCGACCCCACCCAGGGTCTACGTCTTCAAGTTCAGCTGGAAGACGGTCGAGCCCCCAGCTACGTCCAGATCGCCGCCTACAGCCCCTCGGGCACCTTGCTCCTAGCCCAAGATCGCTCGGTCGGATCTGGCGGCGAGGTGTCGCTTCCCACTCTGCCCTCTGGGCAGTGGCGACTCCTCGTCGCTAGCCCCGAGGCGGTACCGCTCGCCACCCAGGTCACCGTCCCCTCCGAGGAGCCGGTCCTGGTCACTCTCCGCTACGCCGCGCAACTGGTGGTGAGGGTCGACCCCCTGGTGCGCGGCAACGCTGTCGGCCAGCTGCGACTCTTCGCCGAGGACGGCGCCGGTTTCACCGGCTTCGACACCGCCAGCGGTCTGCCCCAGAGCGTGTGGACGATGGTCGGCGGCAGTGTGCGGGTCGCCGGCCTGCCTCCAGGCCGGTGGCGGCTCGAAGTGACCGCCGCCGACGGCTCCAGCTGGAGCAGCTGGGCCGTCGCCCTACCGCGACAGGTTGCCCGGGTCGAGATCCGTTGATCGCCGGTGCACCGCCAGCTCAACGTCACCGCCACGAAGCTGCGCCTCGCGCCGCAAGCCAGCACTAGCGACTTTCGCAGCCGACGACAGCGTCTGTGCGTCCATGGACTCAACCACCCGCAACTCATCGCTTGTCAGCGACAGAAACTTGACAGAGTTTCACCGCCCTTTCCGCCTAATGACCAGAGGAAAACAGTGATCATCGGATCCTGCGCCTTCTTCTAAGAAGAAGCCCACCTGGGGGGTGGAAAGGAGTCCAGGCAGAGTCAAACTCAACGATGAGGAGAACTCATCGCACTGTATTTCGCGGACCCACTCGCGAGGTACCCATTGCACAACCATTCCAACACAAACACCCTGAGACAGCATCCCTAGGAGTGAACATGACTAAGAAGTTCTATCTACTATCCATCTTGGCACTGACCATCCTCGCCCTCAGCGCGGCACCCGTGATGGCCGCGACCTGCAACGGCATGACCGCCACCATGACCGGTACCGCCTACGCCGACACCATCACCGGCGGCGCTGGCGCCGACGTGATCAATAGCCTCGGCGGCAACGATCTGGTCTACGGCAACGGCGGTAATGACACCATCTGCGGCACCAGCGGCAACGACACCCTCTACGGCAGCGAGGGCCTCGACTACGTCCACGGCGGCAGCGGCAATGACAAGGTTCACGGCAACTCCGGCTCTGATGAGTTGTGGGGCGGCACGGGCATCGACACCTTCTGGGCCTCGACCGGCAACGACGAGATGCACGGCGGCGACAGCGGCGACACGATGTATGGCCACGATGGCAACGACACCATCTACGGTGACAACCACGACGACCTCGTGCGGGCCGGCAACGGGGCCGACCTGATCTACGGCGGCAGCGGTGATGATGATCTCTACGGCGATGGCGGCAACGACACCATCCATGGCCAGAGCGGCGACGATTTCCTCGACGGCGGCTCCGGCTACGACGTGCTCGACGGCGGTGCCGGCGTTGACATCTGCGTCAACG
>QIHU01000387.1 GCA_003231035.1 Acidobacteriota bacterium | reverse complement strand
GAGCCCAAACTCAACCGCCAAGACGCCTTCTCTCAACTCTCACGCTAGAAAACCACTCGACTTGCTAAACGGTGAGAAGGAACGGCTAGCGAGACACGTGGGATTCAAGACGTTCGTTTCTTGACCTAGGTGGTCGTCGTCATCAATACTGTACTGACAGTATCCACGGGGCACCCCTGGAAAGTTCCCGTTGAATCTCCCAGGTGGTTCCTTAGTTAATGGTCAGAGGTGATCGGATTCTTGGCCCAAACGCGCAGAGTTCCATCTGAAGGCAGCGGCTAGGCTTAGGAGTCGAGTGTGGGGTTCGGAGTCAGATGAGTACTGAACACGTCCATACGTCTGACAGTCGCACTCTAGTCGATCGTATGCGGGCTTACGGTTGCCCGATCCCGATCTTCCTAGACGAGCCGTTGATGAGTCCAGACCAGATCGAGTATCTGGACCTGCTCCCGAGCAGGACATCGGACGCAACTCTAAGTGCCGTTGCCGAGCATCAGGGAACAGCACTGCTCTATTTGCTGGACAGCTGTGGAGAGGTCGCTGCTGATGATGCAGCGATCCAACGGCTTCAGAGGCAACTCGCCAACCGCAGCGATCCGGCTTGGCTCGGAGTCGCTAGACTTGGTTCATTGGAGTTGTACCCCATCGGCTTCCATGAAGAGGGACTCTTAGCGCCGTTGGTGACGATTCCTGAAGACTCTCAGGAAGCGCCTCTCCTCTACCAGAACCTCGTTCATGGCGGACTTGAGGTGAACCGCCATCTCCATGGATCTGACTATGTCTTCAAGAAGATATATCGTCTGTTGAGCCAAACCATCGACAGATATGTGCAGCCTGAGGATGACAGGCAGGCAATTGAGCCTCTCGAGGTTCTTTCGATGGCCGGCCGCGCTCTGTTCTTTCGTTTTCTCATCGATCGGCGAATCGTACGTGAAGAGGAGTTGGGGGATATTTGTCCGCAAGCGGGCTGTCTGAAAGACAGCTTTGCCAATGCCGAGAATGCTGCCTTGGTCTCGGCGTGGCTCGACGACACATTCAATGGAGACTTCCTTCAGCTGATCGACGAGTCGATTCCAGAGACAGATCGAGCAGCACGGCACAGGGCGTATTCGCAGTACTATTCCGAAGTCGAGCAGCGTGTGGGGCACGAATTCTTCGATCACTTGCACGCGATTCTCAATGGCTGGAGCAAAGTTGGCGATGGGTTTCAGACAGAGCTGGACTGGGGGGACTTCGACTTCGCGCACATACCAGTCGGCGTGCTAAGTCAAGTCTACGAGAGCTTCAGCCATCGGCTGGACCATCGCGCGGCAAAGAGGACGAGTACTCACTACACACCGCGCAATATTGCCGGTCTTATGGTGGATCAAGTCTTTTCCGCAGTCAAAGATCCGGCTGCGGTAACAGTGCTCGATCCGGCCTGCGGAGCGGGGATCTTCCTTGTTCTCGCGTTTCGCCGCCTTGTGCGCGAACGCTGGTGTGCTGATAAGGAGCGGCCAAGGACTCGCACGATCCAAAGAATACTTTATGGACAGCTGCGAGGTTTCGACATCAGTGAATCCGCTCTGCGTCTTGCGTCGCTGGCTCTTTACATTACGGCTATCGAAATCAATGGTACTCAGAGGCCTCCGAAATCTCTGAAATTCCCCAAGAACCTCCGCGACAGCGTACTTTTCGATTTCAGCGAGCCTCTTGATGCCACCAGCAGAGCGTCAAGAGTGCCTTTCTTTGCTCTTGGAAGCCTAGGGCCAAAGGTGCCGTCGAAACTGGACGGGACCTTCGATATCGTCATCGGCAACCCACCGTGGACCCGCTTGCGTGAAGAGGAGCTGCAGAGTACCGAAGAGCAGCTCGCAGAGAGTAAGACAGTGCGGCCAGCCTCCGCCAAGATGAACCAGGAGTTCACTTCGATTGGAAGGCGGGTGCTTCGCAAGCGGGGTCTTACCGAATTAGCCGATACCTACGAGAACCCGGACAAAAATCCAGATCTTCCATTCCTCTGGCGTGCCGGTGAGTGGGCCAAGGAGGGGGATGGTGTGATTGCTCTCGCACTCCCAGCTAGGGTGTTTGGGCGAACATCTGGCAAAGGCTATAAGGCATGGAGTGCCATTCTCCGCAGCTTCTCGATAACTGGCCTGATCAATGGTGCAGACCTGCGCAAGACGGCGGTGTGGGAATCCATAGACATGCCATTTGCCTTGTTCTTCGCCCTCAACGCCGTGGCGCCTGAAGGCCATCGTTTCTACTATGCGACTCCCAAGTACGAACCATCTCAGAACCGTCACGCACGATTTCGAATTGACTACGAGGCCACCCGTCCAATCTCTGTGAAACGCGTCCAGGAGCAGCCGTGGGTGTTGAAGACTCTCTCGCTGGGCACCTGGCGCGACGTTGCGGTCATGGAGAAGATACTGGCGGCATTTCCTCAAACATTGGAAACGGCATGGAAAGAGTGGAATCCGAAGGGAGATAGAACTGGCCAAGGATACAATCGGTCGGCAAGCCTGAAACAGAAGCCTGCTGCTTTTCTCGGTAGCTTGCTGGACTTTGAGTCCGCCGGGAGCGGGTTTTCTATTGAGTACTCGGCGCTACGGACCTATATAGAGAAATACGGCCAGGAGGATGATTCGGGCGTAAAGCGCGCCAGTGCTCACCGGCCCAAGACGAGCGCCCTTTATAAACCTCCATTGGTTATCATACCAAAGGCTCCGGGGGGAAATCCTCAGATGCCTAGGTCGTTCATGAGCAGGCGATCACTCGCTTTCTCTCAAAGCTATTATGGCTACTCGTGCGATGGTCATCCCGAGGCAGCGCTGCTGGCTGCGCTCTTGTATCTCGTGGCTCACAGCAGCTTGTTTCGTTATTTCGCTCTGATGACTAGCGTTTCCCAAGGTGCCGATCACATGATTTTCACCAAACGGGATCTGGATTCGCTTCCGTTTCCGGATGTATCTTCTCTCGATGCTTCTGTGAAGACCATGATCTCCAAGTTGGCGCGCAGATTGGAGCAAGACAGGCGGAAACCGTGGGAAGAGATCAATTCTCTTTTGTTCGACCTCTACGGTCTCGATGAGGGTGAAGCACAGGTGGTTCGGGATACGATCTTCTCCGCTGCGGCCTATCGGCATCGCGGTCGCCCGGCGTTGGAACGAACGCGCCGAAATGATCGAGACCGTTTCAGTCTTGAGTTGCGGAAGATGCTGCAACCTTACTTCGGTGTTTGCGGAGAGGAAGCTCGCATTGGGGAACTGCTCGGTCAGCCGGATACCTGGGAGCAGCCGTGGTTCTTCGTCTCCATTTCGCGAGCTAGCGAAGAGCCTCGGATCGGCCCGGACCTCTTGCTTCAGGCCATGGAGGAAGCGAATCGACTTTCTGCAAGTCGAGTGCTGGTCAGAATGCCAGAACAACGTGGTTTGTTGATTGGTTTGCTCAATCAGCGGCGTTGGTGGACCGTGACTCGCGCACGCCTTTGTGGTCAATTGATACTCCGCCATCATCTCGATACCTTGGGTCTGGCCTAGGAGTGGCCCAGCCGTCTATGAAAGGACTCTTCGTACTCGGTGTGTCTTCCGACCGGTATCGGTTGCCACACCCACGACTCGGTCTAGCCGTCATTCTGGTGATCCGCCGGGTGTTTATCCGTGCCTTCGAACTCCTACGGCAGCGGCACGGCTCATTGCTCGGCTTCAAGGAAGATGAGATCACCGCGGCACTGCGCGCGATCATCGAGAACGATCTGCGACAGAGTGGAAGTGTAGACGGATTCAGCACTTTGACTTTCGAGACGGTTCAGAGGCAGGCCGAGGTGGCCAACTTTGACCTGACGAAGCTCTCGAAATCTCCAGACCTTTGTTTCAAACTTCGCGCAGTTGACGAGGAGCCACGATCCGTCCTGTCGGAACATGACGCCCTATTCGTGGAATGCAAACCGGTCGACAAGACCCATGCTGCCGGGAGTAAGTATTGCGACTTGGGTCTCTGTCGGTTTGTGGAAGGAGACTACGCTTGGGCGATGGAGGAGGGAATGATGTTGGGCTATGCGCGCCACAATCGAACGATTGCGACCCATCTGTGTCCTGCTATTCAACAGACTCGTCGATTGGATCGACT